>CAZCQR010000058.1:0-5149 GCA_964500885.1 uncultured Clavibacter sp. | reverse complement strand
GCGCCTGAAACTCTTGCCGACTAGTTGTTAAATGCCCAATACCTGCATAACCCAAGGCCAGCCCTAAGAGTATTTGGAAGAATCTTTTCGTTATTTCCATAAAGTCAGTATGTACCCAATCTTTGATTTTGCATCACTCTTGCCTCAATTAAACACTTTTACTAAACCTTGTTAACGCGTCAGTCCTTTAACTTCGCGAATCAAACAATGTTTACGCTTTAGGGGATCTTACGTGCAGTCGCGTTATTGGGCTCCCAACGCACACGAGTATTACTGTCTGAATCTACAAGCAGGTAGAAATCTGTTTCAGCTTCTATCCTTATGCTGTATTGAATAATTGCCCGGCATTGCAATACAACAACCTTTTCTCCGGGGTTAGGAAATGGAAAAACTCTTCGATAGTCAGCAACCACTCGAATGTCTGCAATTTTATCCATGCTCGGCGTGCTGCCATCTGCCGATAGCTCCTTGGTGAACTCCTGCATCCCAGAGGCGGTTTCAATACATAGTGACTCTGCTGATGGCTTCGCTCTCTCGCCCAAGACCTTCAGACGCCTATCCCATCCTTCTGCAAACTGATTGTCATTGGAATCATTGGCTGGGGCATCAGGAATCACCAATGGATCGTTCGCTTGTTCCATCGTCGATGTGTACGTTGATGTATTCAAATCGATTACCGGGACTTCACGTCTTGCAAGGGTTGATTCCCAATCCGGACTTGGGCTAGAAAACTTTAGGAAGCCTCCAAAAATTACCAGTGCAAGAATTACAACCGAAAATTGTTTAGAAATCAGGTGAGTCATTTGGCCTGTTCTTCATGTCCCAATCATCACGGTTAATCCAGAAATAAGTGTTGGCGAGAATTAGTGCTAACAAGGTAATTGTGACCGGATAAGTAACAAACAAGTCAGCAGAAATTCCAAGTGGAGGTTCCCCTGGGAACCGATTGCGAATTTCTAAGACCGCAAACAAGGAAGTGGCTAGCCAACCCAGAGCCGCCAAAGTTGGTGGCCTTCTGCGCAGGAAAATCGACTTTGTCAGAATAACTGCCGAAACTGTTCCCAAAATCATCACTGCAATCAAAAGGAAGAAAGATAGTTTGATTGACCCACTTCTATTTGCTTGCCATTCGAAAGCTTCTCTGCCATCTAAATTGACTACTTTTTCACTACCTAGATCGTTTGGCAATGCTTTCTGATTGACCGACATCTCCCAGCCATAGATTGGCTTATCGGAGATAGTCAGAGTAGATGCAAGAGATTTCGAACTTTGAAAATCCTCCAAAAATGAAGCCCATGAACCTGTGTATTCGTCGAATGGGTATCTTGAAATTGCACCCGTGTTGTTTAGCGGAATCTCAAAAGTTCTACTTCCGATGAATTGTTTTGCAGGAATTTGCCAACTGGTCTCATTCAGACTGTCAAAACTCATCGCTAGAGCGCGTTGAGCAACGCCGGTGTTGACCAGAGCAGAACCAATCTCCCCTGCGGGCCAGACTCGTAGCGTTCCCTTTAAATACGAAACGTCATCAAAAATTATTGCTTCCAGATTTACAACTTGCTCCGTTACAGAGGGGCAGTTCTGCCCTTCAACATTTAACTCCAATGGAAGGTTTGCGGAGGCAATTTTTTTGCAGTCAAACACCTGCGTGAGATCTTTTGATACTTGCATCTTTCCAGGTGCTAATGAGATTGCCGCAATGAAGTAAGCGACAAAAAGCAGAGCACCAAAGATCAAAAGAAAATTAGATAGTTCATCAGACCTCTTTGAAAATCTCACAAAGCGGTCGTTCATAACTCTTCTATTCTCTTACCACGTACTGCAGTGACAGTGTTTTCCATGTCCCAGTCTTCACGCTTGTTCCACTGCGAGACATTGACCATAATCAAGCAGATCAAGAGAAGGATGACTGGGAAAAAAATCAACATATCGAACTTAACTCCACTTGGAGGATCGCCAGGTAACTGAGCTCTCACTTGGAAAATAGCAAATAGAAAAGCCGCCAACCACGTTAAGGAGTTGATCGATGGTGGACGATTACCGCGAACAATTGAAATTGTCATTAATAAACTTGCAACTGCTCCAACTAACATCAATCCACCAAACAAAAACACCGCAAAAATGGTGCTGAAATCTCTAGATATCGACCAAAGAATCAAACCTGTTCCTTGATTAATATCATTTTGTATCTCATCTTTTGACGACGATTCATTCAAGAAGGAAACATACTTACTATCGATTGCAAACCCAGGAATAGCTTTGGATTTATCATCGATATTCAGCGGGACAGCTTCAGCGTTGTAACCATCTATTCCTGCGGTTACATAGAATTTTCCTTCATAATTATCGAAAGGAAAATTGGATGGGTCACCAAAGAGTCTGATTCCTAAACTTTGCCCTCCTACCAGCTCACCCGCGCCGGGGTTAACCAATGTTGCACCTTCGAAAACATCAAATGAGTACGCAATCGGTTGTTGTAGAAATGAGCCATTCCCGGTCGATTCACCATACTGCCCTGATAAGTTTGGTGTAGCAGTAAATCTAAATACACCGCGGTCAACATCTACCTGGTCAGCTGAAAGATCTAAACCTAAGACATCAGAGCTTTCTTTATTCGATACTTGCAAAAAAGCATCGCGGGAGTATCCCGAACCAGCCCCCGTAACGGCGGCAAAGCCATAGGCAAAGAGAACACCAAAGAGCAAAACAAGTACTGCAATTTTTTGCTTATTTGGATTCATTTTAATTCCGAGCTAAAGGTTTGCTTTGAGCTTGGATATAGGTGTAAGAAATATCGGTCTTGATCAAAGTACATACCAATTTACTTGGATACTTCTTCGCCTCAAATCCTGCATCTGGGAAAAGCCAGTACAAATACGTTGCATCAGGGGCAATTTGCCTTGGCGCAGGTTGTCCCATTGCGGCAATATATTTTTGTCCGCAGTTTTCTGAAGCTTCAGCTTGAGTAGGTAGTCCGCTTGGGCTGGCTGTCTTAATCTTTCCAGAGAAAATTACCTGCACGTGGTATCTGCCAGTACAGGATGCCGGATACAGCGTCTTGTAGTTTGGTCCAGAAAGAATTGCTTGCGCAGTAACTGGGAAGTTGTAAGAGTAGCAACCGTTTTTAAGATCTAAATAAAACACTGATTTAGGCTTTGCCTCTTTTACGATAGTGAAACCACTTGGGCACTTAGGTGCTGCTCCAGTGACTTCTCGCACGCTTGAGCCTTTTTTACACTTAATCGTTACAGATAAATCAACACCACTACTTGGTTTTGTTGTAGTTGTTGTTGTTCCGCTTGAATTAACCAAAGGCGCAGAAAGTGAATTTCGTGATCCATTTCCAAGTTGACCTGAATCTCCTGCACCCCAGCAGTTGTACTTACCATCTTGGTCAATGACGCATGTATGTGCGCTAAAACTTGAAATGGAACCTAAAGAGTTGGTTCTGGTGAGATTGATAACCTTGGTTGGACGGTTGAAATCTGTTGTTTTTCCAGTTCCAAGTTGACCCGTATCTCCAGCTCCCCAGCAAAATACTTCATTCTTATCTGTTAAGGCACAAGTATGGAATCGTCCGGACTGAACATCTTTAACTGAAGCCAATTCAGCAACCAAGTTAGGGGCAAGAGTTGGGGAATTCTCACCATGACCTACTTGTCCCTTTTCACCATATCCCCAGCACATCACTCTGTTTGAATCGGTAATCACGCAGGTATGTCCAGCGCCTAGCGAAACCTTTTTAATCTTCGGCAAGTTTGGAACAAGTGCAGGTGTGTATGAAGAGGTAGCGCCCTGTATACCCAATTGTCCGTTTGCGTTGTCGCCCCAACAAAACAGAGTCGCTGCATCGCTCATGGCACATGCGTGGTTATAAGCAGTCGATACAGCTTTAATTCCTGTCAGTCCTTTGACCATCACTGGAACTAAACTTCCTTTTGTGTCTCCAGTACCTAACATGCCTGCAAAGTTATCGCCCCAGCAGTAAACATTCTTACTAGACGTCACAGCACATGTGCTCAAACGATTTGCACTTATCTGGGTGACAGAATCAAGATCCTTTACAAGTATTGGTGAGTTGCTTTGCGCATCACTGCCGCTTCCTAGCTTTCCATTTCCATTTTGACCCCAGCAATACGCCTTTCCTTGACTTATCGCACAGTTATGGGTTGCTCCTACAGTTAACTGACTTACTCTGCCAAGGCCGGGAACCTTAACCGGCAGTAACGCTGGATCTCCAACATTTCCTTGCCCAAGTTGTCCTACTTCATTGTTGCCCCAGCAGTAAACATCGCCATCTGTTGAAAGGGCACAGGTATGCAAGAACCCCGATGCAATTGATGAATATTTGATGGATGCATTAGCGCTCGTAGGGGTAATGAGCAATGAGAGCAAGAGTGCAGCTATTGAACCAAATGCAAAAGTTCTAAACTTAAGGATTTTTGAATTCTGAAGGCGTGTAGTGAGCATGCTTACAATTTAACATAAGCAATAATTCAAGTCTGTTCTTTCGACTTTTCCATGTTGAGAATTTAACTTGGCTTCAGTAGTTCATATCCGCTGCCCACAAAATAACCACAAATGACCATTTCATATGGCCACATTTCAACATTCCCGTCTAGCCTGCATCCCCTATATCGGCCAACTTTCCTTGGACCACCTACAAATACGCCGGAATAACTATCTCGTTGTACTGCAACACCCCTGGCTTAAATGGCGGATCAAAGCGACAGATTCTTGTCTCATCAGACAAAGCAATGTTCTCCTTTGCCGCTAAGGCTCGAAGCTCTGCCACTTTTCTCTTTGCTACCTCATCAGTTGCTCTACCTCGAAAAGATGCCGCAATACATGTTTCAGCACCCAGCTCTCGCAACACAACTCGCGGATCATTGGGATCTGGCAACTGCCCCAAGGTTGTTCCAGCTGGCATCACAAAAGAGACAAACCATTCATTCTCATCACTCTTATCAGCCTTCTGCGCAGAAATAACAGGAGCGGTCATCGCAATCTTTTCGGAACTCTTATTACCTTTAGATATGTACTGAAAGAGAGAACCAAAAGCCACGCTGCCGGCAGATGCGTAATCAGCCGAGACCTTTACCTCTGCAATAGAACAAGGCATGTACTCGCGAACTTCAAAGCCGCCATA
>CAZCQR010000057.1:1343-5542 GCA_964500885.1 uncultured Clavibacter sp. | reverse complement strand
CGCCACCTTGTGCTTGTGGGCTTGGCTCAATTCCGCATTCATATGCATCTAACTTCGCTCGGTTGTAACGCTTTGGTCCAGCAAGTGCGCCTGCAACAACTGAGAATGCTGCGAATCCGAAACCAATAGCTCCGATGACGATAATCGGAAGATAGGGATTCATGCCCGAATTCATAATAAGGAATCCTAAGCGAGGGCTGGAAACCCTGTGAAATCAAGAACCCTTGATACCTGTGTGAACTGCCACAACTCCCCCTGTGAGGTTGCTCCATGTGGGGTTCTGCCAGCCATTAGCACTCATTTTTCGCGCCAGAGCGCTCTGATCTGGCCAGGCACGGATCGATTCTGCTAGATAAACATAGGCTTCTGGATTTGATGCGGTCTTCTTTGCAATCTTTGGTAACCATTTCATCAAATAATTCATATAAATTTTTCTAAAGAGAGAAAATGTTGGCGTAGAAAATTCCACAATTACCATCTGGCCACCAACTTTGGTAACTCGTAGCGCCTCTCGTAGCGCTTTCTCATAATCATTGGTATTTCTTAAACCAAAAGAAATAGTCGTAACATCAAATTGATTATCATTAAAAGGCAACTTCAAAGCATCACCTTTTACAAAATTTAAATATGGTCGCTTCTTCTTGCCAACTTCAATCATGCCTTCTGAAAAATCCATCGCTGTAACTTCTGCACCGGCTCGATATAGCGGTTCGCTAGATGAACCAGGGCCAGCTGCAATATCCAAAATCTTCATTCCTGGTTTTGGCGAGATTAGCTTTACAACTTTGCGCCGCCAAGCTTTCGTTCTTCCTAAACTTAATAGATCGTTAACTAGGTCATAGCGCCGTGCAACAGCATCAAACATAGATGCCACAGCTTTCGGATCTTTACCAAGGTCTGCACGATTCACCGGCTAATCATCTCCAGCGGTACGCTAGCTCCACAAATCGAGGCGAGGTCATGCATATATCGATAACCACAGAATTGCTCGGAGAACATCCGCAATTACTTGATATCGCTGCGCCCGAACTCGGCAGTGATCCTGCATTTACCTCTTGGGTCCGCGGTGGCGATGGCTTAATCGGTCTTGGTCTTTACAAACGTCACGTTGTTACTGGTTCCAATCGATTCCAAGATGCACGTAACTGGTGGCGTAATGAAATTAGCTCCCTGGATATTCATAACAATGTCCATGGCAGTGGCACTGGCCCCGTTTTATTTACCTCTTTCGCCTTCGACCCAAGCGAGGAATCGATACTTCTTATTCCAGAGGTAGTCATCGGTCGCCGTAATGGAAAATCTTGGATTACTTGGGTTGGCGCAAAGCCACAGCCTGCACTACAAACTGCGACAATAAATAAGACAGAACTTGCTCTTTCCTGGAGCGGTAGTAATGGCGATGTCTGGCAAGAAAGAGTTGCCCGTGCCGTTGCAAAAATCAAAGAAGGCTCTCTAGAAAAAGTTGTCTTAGCCCGCTTTGCTACCGCAACTTCCGATAAACCAATTTCAACTAGAAATATCTTGAAGCAATTAGCCAAGGAATACCCATCGACTTGGGTTTACTCAAACTCTGGCTTAGTTGGAGCTACTCCAGAACTATTAGTGCGTTTAAGTAAATCTCTTGTTACCTCACGAATTCTTGCTGGAACCATTCGTAAGACTGGTGATGATGAACGCGATCTGGCACTTGCCGGCTCCCTTGCTAGATCATCAAAAGATTTAGAAGAACATGAATATGCAGTTCGTTCAGTGGCTGATGCGTTAACACCGCTCTGTTCATCAATGAATGTTCCAGAGTCTCCATTTGTACTTCATCTCTCAAATGTTATGCATCTTGCAACTGATGTCACCGGAGTCTTAAGTGATAGCTCTTCACCATCAGATATCTTTGATTTAGTTTCCAAACTACATCCAACCGCGGCAGTTTGTGGCACCCCAACCGATTTAGCGCAACGCACTATTGATGAAATTGAAGGAATTTCCCGTGGCCGTTACGCAGGACCGATTGGTTGGATTGATGCAAATGGTGATGGTGAATTAGGTATTGCACTTCGCTGTGGTCAGATTTCTAGCGATAATCAATCAATTCGGATTTACGCTGGTTGTGGCATCTTGGCAGGCTCTGATCCAGAGCGTGAATATGCAGAGAGCCAGGCAAAATTATTGCCGATGCGCACTGCGTTAGAGAACCACTGATTCTCTATATTTTTTAAGCGCTGCTGCTAGTGAATCTGCATTTGTTTCGCGATCTGGCATCTTGGCGATAATTACGTGGATATTTGGATGGATTCGCTGCAGGGCAATATGTAGGTCTTTTGGATTCTCAACTACATCAAATGAGATACCAAATCCTGCAACTATCTTTGCTAAATCTTGATTATGCGGAGTGCCAAATACTTTTTCAAAACCATTGGCACCGCGCTGTGGCAGCGTTGAGAAAATCCCACCACCGTTGTTATCGACAACGATAATTGTTAAGACATCTTTAATTGGATTAGCAAGTGCCGATATGTCATGTAAAAAGGCGAGATCGCCCAAGATTGCATAAGTTTCATCGTGATGAGTTGCGATTCCCATCGCAGTTGAAATATTGCCATCGATACCAGCAAGGCCACGATTCGCATAAGTAACTAAATCAGCGCGAGGTGTTGCAAAAGCTTCTAAATCACGAATCGGTCTTGAGGAAGCTACAAATAAAGCCGAGTCATTCTCTAGATCCGCAGCGACAATTGAAGCTAACGCGCCTTCCGACCAAACTGGATAATCTTCGAGAGCTTTCTTTGCTAACGATTCAAAGTTACGCCAAGACTCCCACCAGTTTTCATCTAGATTGTTTGAGATTTTTACTTTAGGAATTGAGTGGAGAATTTCAGATGCGGTGCGGGCGGTATCAATCTTCCTTGGATCAATTACTACCGTGCGTTCTGCAAGTTCAATATAACTATTGGTGCTTCGGGAGAGAGTTGTTCTACCAATGATTACCGCTAACTCTGGCTTTAACTTATTTCGTACTCTCTCATCCGATAGCAGAATTGGTGAGTGTGCAATCGCATCTTTAAATCGAAGTGGATCTTCAGAAATTATTGGCGCGTGCAGAGCGCGTGCCAACTCTTCGATTTCACTTTCGCCAAAACCAGCGCGATCATGGCCAACAATCACAATGTTTTTGCTGGTACTAGTTTCAATATTTGAATTAGGAAGTGGCGCTGGCTTTGGCACGTGGGCATGGATTCCAGATAGCCAATCTTGATCATCTTCTGGCAGTAACGGCTCTTCAAATTGCAGATTGATATGTACTGGGCCTGAATCAGATAGCAGCGCAGTTAAATCAATCGGGGCCGCAGTATCGATGCTATGACGGACAAATTCACCAAAGATTTGATTTTGTAGAGTCGTTTGATTGGCGCCGGTTCTACGTAATTTGGCTGGACGATCTGCAGTAATCAATAAAAGATTTGTAGCGCTGTGATAGGCCTCAAGGGTTGCTGGATAGTAATTAGCTACTGCAGTTCCGCTGGTACAGATAACTGGAACATATTTTCCAGTCGCCTTTGCAATCCCAAGTGCAAAAAATGCAGCGCCCCGTTCATCAATTCTTACATGTAACCGAATTAAGCCACGTTCTTCTGCTTGATAAAGCGCAAGTGAGAGTGGCGCATTTCTAGAACCTGGAGATAAGACAGCATCTTCAATTCCAAGTTCAATTAATTGGCGAACAATCTGGCGCGCTAATTTGGTTGAGAAACTCATTGCGCCACCTCCCAGACTCGTTTAATTCGCTCGCGCCACCACTCTAATCTCTCATTTGGCACTTGTAATTCCCGAAGGCGTTCCGGCTCAATCTTTGGAGTTGTAACTCTCATTTGGCCATCTTTAATCTCTAGATCAGCAATATCTTCAGTGAAGAGCTTTCCGGTTGCTAAGCCAGCTGCATAGTTGAGTTCTGGAAGGGCCGCCGCCAATTTCAAACCTTGGCTAATCCCAACTGCTGATTCCAAAGCGCTCGAGACTACAACTGGCAATTTATATTTCTTGGCAATTTCAAGTGACTTTGTGATCCCACCAAGTGGCGCGACTTTTAATATCAAAATATCCGCAGCGTTAGATAAATCTAGGTTGTTGCTTTTCCGCAACAGTTCATCTGCTGCAATTTTTACTGGAATATTTAAAGTTTCCTTTAGCTCTTTCATTTCATCTAG
>CAZCQR010000057.1:0-1243 GCA_964500885.1 uncultured Clavibacter sp. | reverse complement strand
TCTGCTTCAGAATCTGTTGCTGGAATAGTCCCGTTGATAGCGATCCACTCTCGATTTACCGGAAATTCCTCTCCGCTGGCGCTTTCAATTCCACTTCGTAACCATGCTGCAGATTCTGCATCGCCGTATTCAAGAAATGGTGAAAATTCACCCCAAGTAGATTCGCCTTTAAAGAGCGCAATCTCTCTATTAGTAATGCCACGGAATTTGCTCCGCATCGGTAATTGAATTACCGATAGCGAATCAAGAATCTGTGAAAGCGAGATCATTAAGGACGTTTTGGAAATTTATCGAAATCCGGAGTTCGCTTCTCTTTATATGCATCGCGACCCTCTTGACCTTCTTCAGTTAAATAGAAGAGCAAGGTTGCATCGCCAGCTAATTGTTGAACTCCAGCTAATCCATCATCAGCTGCATTAAGTCCTGCCTTAAGTAGTCGTAGCGCAAGCGGTGAATGGCGGAGCATCTCGCGCGCCCAAGAAACTGTTTCAGCTTCAAGTTCTGCAACTGGTACGACGGTATTTACTAATCCCATTTCTAGAGCTTCTTTTGCATCATATTGGCGGCACATAAACCAGATCTCCCGCGCCTTCTTCTGGCCAACATGTCTCGCTAATAAACCTGCACCATAGCCGCCATCAAATGAACCAACCATCGGACCGGTCTGACCAAACTTTGCATTATCAGCAGCAATAGTTATATCGCAGACCACATGAAGCACATGGCCACCACCAATTGCCCAACCTGCAACCATTGCAATTACTGGTTTCGGAGTTCTGCGAATCTGAACTTGAAGATCTAAAACATTTAATCGGCCGATACCTTTCTTGCCAACTGCATCGCTTCCGATATATCCATCATCGCCACGTACTGAGATATCTCCGCCAGAACAGAAGGCTTCATTGCCAGCTCCGGTAAAGATAATTACTCCGACCTTCTCATCATCACGCGCTAAATTAAATGCGCTCTGTAATTCTGCAAGCGTTTCTGGTCTAAATGCATTTCTAACATCTGGGCGATTGATTGTTATCTTCGCCATTCCTTCTGCAACTTCATAGCGAACATCAGTGAAATTTTCGGTGCCAGCTACTACTTTCCAATCTGGAATGGTGCGGCTACCCGGTTCGCGCTTAATCGGTTTGCTCATATGGCATACCCTACGGTGGTTATGGAATTCCCGGTAAGTCGAGAGTTACGCACCATCGAAAGTTCGTGGTCGACCCCACAATTACTCGATGCGCTC
>CAZCQR010000056.1:0-5875 GCA_964500885.1 uncultured Clavibacter sp. | reverse complement strand
AAGCTGCAAACATGCTCAGCGTAGATAGGGTCGCTCAAGCGCATCGTTTACGCGGCCTTTATCCGTGATCTAACCCCATTTCCAGTAACCCCTGGCTCATGGCAGGATTCCGCCTCTAGTAAAGGGAGTAAACGTGGCCGAGAAGAATTTCCTCTCATGGGTTGGTTTTAGGAGTGAAGAGGAAAATAAAACTAGTACTTCTAATCAACAACCGCTCGAGCGAATCCGCGAACTTGAATCTCAATTAGCTGATCTTCGATCACGTCGTGATATCACCGCACTCTCTAAAGAAGAGTTTGAAATTCTCGCAACTGAGACTGCGATGTCGATTATCCGCACTGCACAACAAAGAGAATCGAAGGCAAATAGCGCAGCTGAGCGAATACTTAATGAGAGCAAGAAGAGCGCAGCTTCAGCAATTGATGCCGCCCAAGCTAAAGCAAATTCACTTTTAACGGCCGCCGAGAGCCGGGGTCGAAAATATATAGAAGCTGCTGAAGGTGATGCGGCTGCAATAGTTGAAGAGGCGGAACGTGAAAGTAACGAATTGCTCGCATCTCGCAAGCGCGAAGCAAGCGCGGTAGTTACAAATGCAAAGCGCGAGGCCGACCGATTAGTTCAAGGCGCAGCTGGTGAAATCACGGCATACCGAACTTGGTTATCACAAGTGATCTCTGAAGCTGAAAGGTTATACAGAATTCAGACTCAATCGTTAGATGCCGCCCAGAGTGCAATAAAGCAATCACGAGAGCGCTTAGATACTGCCTATCGTCGATTGAGTGAGTTCGAAAAACAAGTTAATGATGTAGTTGGAGCTGACGGACGACTAACAAGTACCACAAAAGTATCTGCACCTTCTGAAGCTGCAATTAATGCAACTGTTAAATCAAGTAGTGCGCCAAAGAAGGTTAAGAGCCGCAAAACTTCGAAAGCTGCACCTAAACGACGTCGCTGATGTCAGCTGGTAGTAATCGCTATATACATTCGGTGGACGGCCTTCGAGCCGTTGCTGTTATTGCAGTGCTTCTCTATCACTTAGGTATCGGTTGGATTCCTGGTGGCTTTCTCGGCGTTGACCTCTTCTTCGTCATCTCTGGTTATGTAATAACTGGGTTAATTCTTGATTCGATTGAGCGTTCTGGTGGTTTAGATCTACGAGCTTTCTACATAAGTAGAATAAGAAGATTGGTACCGGCGCTTGTTGCCATGGTCTTTTTTACAACGCTCTTTATTGGAGTTTACGCGCCAGAAACTGTTCGCAGATTTCTCGCAGATCTTCCTTATGTATTTACCGGCACCATGAATTGGGCCCTGGTTAATCGCGAACAAGATTATTTTGAATCCGTTGGCCGACCTCCTCTTCTACAACACACTTGGTCCCTAGCGGTTGAAGCTCAGTTCTATCTAATCTGGCCGCTTGTTCTCTTATTTGTCCTTAGATTTTTTGGCAAGCGAAATATCTCCTTTGTCGCGCTAGCAATTGCTCTGGCATCAGGTGTGGCACTTTTCATCTACTCAATCCAAATAGATATTAAAGAATCAGCGGTTAGCCACGTTTATTTCGGTACAGATACTCATTCAATTGGTTTATTTCTTGGCTCGGCTCTTGCGGTTAGCTGGAAACCGCAGAACTTAACCAAAGAGATAACAAAACGGGCACAAGATTTTGTTGACTTAATAGGCGTATTTGGCTTCTTAGGATTACTAAGTACTTTCCTCTTCATTAATGAGAGCGACCCAACTCTTTATCGAATTGCCTTCCCACTTTCAGCATTATTTGGTTGTGCGACCTTGATATCAGTAGTTCATCCAGCTTCCCGTTTTGCACCTATTTTGAGTACAAAACCCATGATTTGGATTGGTGAACGTTCTTATGGAATCTACTTGTGGCATTGGATTGTCTTTCAATTAACACGTCCAACCTTGGATTTGGTTGGTGATGATTGGGCTCTTTATTCGCTACGTGTACTAATTGTTTTTGCGCTAGCAGATATCTCCTTGAGGTATGTCGAGGTTCCAATCAGACGGGGCTATTTCGAACTCTGGTTCCGAGGTATGAAATATCGAACACGATCAGTACAGCTTCGCCAGAAAATTACTACGGTGTTAGCGGTTGCCGTGGCTTTAAGCGCCGCCTCGGTGATATCTATAAATGCAATTGAACGTGCAGATCGCATTGCCGCTGCTGAAAAAGCAGCACAGGAATTGGTGACGAATGATGGATCAATCGATGGAGTTGTAACCGCATCCACGACCCCAGGACTTTGGGTTACTGGCGACTCGGTGATCTTGGGAATTAGAAATGTCCTCGCTTCTTACGAAAAGATTGAATTAATTAATGCTCGCGTTGGTCGTCAAATTGGCGAGTTAATTGAAGTTGCAGAGACCGACCATAAATTTGTTACAGACTCCCCCGTAGTTCTAAATATGGGAAATAACAATAAGTTAGTGGAGTCAGACGTAATCAAATTGATGGAAATTGTTAAGAACCAACCAAAGATTATCGTTGTAAATACCGCGGTCCCAAGAGGATGGCGGGAAGAGAACAATGCCTTGATATCAAAGGTGGTCTCACGTTACCCAAATACAGAAATAGTTGATTGGGCAAGAATTTCAGAGAACCACCCTGAGTACTTTGCAAGTGACGGAGTCCATTTGAACCCGCCAGGAGTTAACGCTTACGTGTCAGCAATACTTGAGGTATTGAAGCGTTAAAACTATTCGTACTTGCCCTTTAGCGCGAACTTAGCACCATCAGCCTTGGTTCCATCTGAATAAACAGATTGGATAAAGAACTGAGTGCCACCTTCGTCGCCGACTTTTGCGACATCAAGTTTCAATTGATCAGCAGGAACAGTTGCTACCTCAATGAAGTCAACAGCGTTGTAAGAGATGGATACGAGATATCCAGTTAATCCTTCTGTCGCCATTGGAGCCACCCAGCGAAGTGTTACTCCACCCGATGCATTATTAATTGCGACAAATTTGCTGGGAGCTTCATATGTGAATGATCCACTCGCACTCTCTGAAGGTTCAGCAGTTGGTTCTTCAGATGGTTCTTCACTCGGTTCATCTGTTACAGATTCACTTGGAGTTGGTTTTGGCGCTGCATCATCATCAGATGAAGTATTTGATAGCGCGAAGATTGCCAATAAAACAATTCCTGCAATTACTAGGAAGAGAATTCCGGATGAATTACTCTTTTTGGCAGGAGCTTTTGGAGCAGCCGCTGGCGCAGCCTTTGGTGCGCTGGTTGCAGAGAATGAAGAAGTTGAAGAAGAACCACGTGTTGGAACAGGTGGGATGACTAATTTAGATACATCTACTGTATTTGCGCTTCGCTTTTTAACTGAGGTGCGTTTCGCGCTTTTCTTAGCGGTTCGCTTGGCAGATTTCTTGACAGCTTTCTTTACAGTGCGCTTGGCGCTTCGCTTAGCTGGACGCTTCGCTGCCGCCTTCTTAGCAGGGCGCTTCTTTGCAGCTGCCTTCTTCTTTGTTGCCACAATTACTCCTTCAGATCACTGGAATTTCCTGAGCGAAGCCTACCTTTCAGTTGAGCTTTTATTGGGCAAGCAAGCCAGCGCTTTACTTAACTTAGTAAAAAAGGCGTAATCAATGGGGTGATTTGCGCTAAGGCTGCAGCGCGATGACTTATTGAGTCTTTTTCTGCTGGCGTCATCTCGGCCAAAGTTCTTCCACCGCCAGTTATGGGCTCAAAGATTGGGTCATAACCAAAGCCATTTTCGCCCGTGGCACTTCTCCGGATTTTGCCGAGTAATTCACCCCTTACTACTAGGTTCTCGCCACTTGGCTTTGCGATTGCAATCACAGCCACGAACTTTGCACCAAGTTGTGAATCTGAAAAATTCTTTAACTCTCCCAATACTTTATTGATATTTTCTTGATCGCCACCGCCAGACCAACGCGCAGAAAGTATTCCCGGCGCACCATTTAGCGCATCAACTGAAAGGCCGCTGTCATCTGCGATAGCCGGAATTCCAGTGAATTTTGCCACTGAAACAGCCTTTAAAAGTGCATTCTCCTCAAAGGTTGCACCGGTCTCTGCAACATCTGGAGTCTCCAGTTCAGTGACTAGTTCTATATCTGGCGAAGCTAGCTGAAGAATCCTCTTAAATTCTTTAATCTTTCCAGAATTCTTACTTGCAACTATTAGTTTCTGCATACATTAATTAGCTAATGCAGTTTGCTGTAATTTCGTTAGCTCCTCACATCCTGCTAAGCCAAGATCAAGAAGCTGATTGAGTAATTCACGTTTAAATGGAACCCCTTCGGCCGTTCCTTGTACTTCAACAAAACTTCCTTCGCCGGTGCAGACAATATTCATATCCGTGTCAGCAGTTACATCTTCTTCGTAGCAAAGATCCAACATCGGAACCCCATTGATAATTCCAACACTTACCGCAGATACTGATCCCTGTAACGGAATCTCAGATATATGACCTTCTCCTCTAGCCCAATTCAGCGCATCTACCAATGCAACGTATGCACCGGTAATTGCTGCTGTTCGCGTTCCGCCATCCGCTTGCAATACATCGCAATCTAGAACGATTGTATTTTCACCGAGACGTTTCATATCAACGATGGAACGTAACGATCGGCCAACTAATCTTGAAATCTCTTGCGTTCTACCGCCGAGTTTGCCTTTCACGCTCTCTCGATCTGAACGAGTGTGAGTTGCGCGAGGCAACATTGCATATTCGGAAGTAACCCAACCTTTACCGCTTCCGACTAACCAACGTGGCACTCCTGGAGTAAAAGTTGCAACACAGAGAACTTTGGTATTGCCAAAGGAAACCAATACAGAACCTTCCGCCTTATTTAACCAATTTCTCTCAAAGGTTATTTTGCGAAGTTGATTTGCTTTTCGACCGTCAATTCTGACTTGATCCTGATTATTACTCACTTAGATCCCCTTTACTGGAGTGAACTTCGCCTACTTCTGGGCCTAGGAAACGACGGGCTAGTGACGAGAAACTCTTGGTATCGCCACTTGCAAAGAACTTATAGCTCGGTTTTGATTTTTCTTCGCGCAACAATTTTTTCTCCACAAGGACTCGATATAAATCTTTAGCAGTCTCATCAGCGCTCGAAACAAGTGTCACATCATTGCCCATCACATATGAAATCACACCGGTTAGCAACGGGTAATGAGTGCAGCCCAACACCAAAGTATCAACACCTTCTTTTTTCAAAGGCGCCAAGTAACTCTCGGCTCGCGTCTGTAATGCCGCGCCAGAAGTCTCGCCTCGCTCGACAAATTCAACAAATTCTGGACAGGCAACGCTTGTTAGTTTTAATTGTGGCGCTGCGGCGAAAGCATCTTCATAAGCTTTGGAATCAATTGTCGTCTGTGTGCCTATCACGCCAACTTTTCCGCTACGAGTCGCGGAGACTGCTCTCCGTGCTGCAGGTTGAATTACCTCTATGACTGGAATTTCGTAACGTTCTCTGGCATCTCGTAACGTTGCAGCGCTTGCGGTGTTGCAGGCAATTACGATCGCCTTAACGTCAGCAGCAACTAGGCGATCCATTATTTCAATTGCAAAACCTCGAACCTCGGCCAAAGGTCTTGGTCCATATGGACCACGCGCGGTATCACCAAAATAGATTATGGATTCATTGGGTAATTGATCGATGATTGCTCTAGCAACTGTTAAACCACCAACTCCCGAATCAAAGATTCCGATTGGCTGCGAGCTGGACACCGAGGAAGTCTAAGCGAGTGGATGTCCGAATTGCCCTTTAATTCTGATATCGACCCAGAAATTCCAAACAAATCTCCAAATAACTGCGAGTTTAGGTTGAACAACTCATGAGTAGGGTAGACGCTTTTCCTTAAGTGTGGCCAAGGTCG
>CAZCQR010000055.1:0-5955 GCA_964500885.1 uncultured Clavibacter sp. | reverse complement strand
GATAACGAGCGATATCTTTCTTTGCAAGGTATTGCAAAATTCTGCGACGGCGACCAACAAGAAGCAATAAGCCACGACGGTTGTGATGATCGTTCTTATTTGTCTTGAGGTGCTCTGTTAATTGCTCAATTCGTGTAGAAAGTAATGCAACTTGTGCCTCGGGGCTTCCTGTGTCCGATGCAGAGGCGCCAAACTTGTTAATTACTTCTTTTTTCTCGGCAGCTGTTAATGCCATTTTCTATTTCCTTTACATCTTTCACGAGGGCCCTCGGTCTTTATCACGAACGCACGATTTCTCGCTTCAGAGCAAAATCTACCAGCGGTATCTATGGGAGTGAAATCCAGGAGAAAATCCCGCTTAAATCTGGGTTAGTTCTCGCGCCTTATCGCAATCTATTCTCATTTGCGCCAGTAAAGGATCAAGGCCAGAAAATTTGATTGTGTCGCGTAACCGCCAGCCAAATTCCACTTTAGCTAATTTGTCGTACAAATCTAAATCTTTTTTATCAAGTGCATACGCTTCTACTTGTCTACTTCTGACTCCCGCAAAAGTTGGATTAGTTCCAATGGAAATTGCAGCAGGCCATCTATTGTTTTCAACAGTGAGCCAACCTGCATAGACACCATCTGAAGGAATAGTTGCATTGGCAGCAATTTCCAAATTTGCAGTCGGATAGCCTATTTCTCTTCCCCGTTTTTCTCCGTGGATAACTAAACCAGTTAAGTAATGTGGCCGGGTTAAGAGTTCGCGGGCAATTTCGATGTTACCGCCCAGAATGGCTTCTCGAATTCTGGTGGAAGAGACTGAAGTTCCCAATTCACTTTCTAAATCAATAGCTTTAACTTCTACCGAAATGTTTTCCCTTAAGAATTTAACATCGCCAGCTGCACGGTTGCCAAATCGAAAATTTGCACCGACTACTATTGCTGATGCGGCGAGACGGCTTACTAAAACTTCTGAAATAAATTCCTCGGGTTTCAACTTTGAAAAGGTTTCAGTGAATTTTATTACAGCAACACTTGTTACTCCTGTTTCGACTAGATTCTTGATCCGTTCTGATAGCGGAAGTAATTCGGATGGCACACGTGACGGCGAAACAATGCTTGCTGGATGCGGTTCAAAAGTGAGGGCAACAATTGGTGAATTAAAAACTTGCGCAGTCTTAATAATTTGCTGATGTCCCTTATGCACGCCATCGAAATTTCCAATTACGACAACAGCTCCAGTGATTGGCTCACCATGCCATGACATTTCAATGCTCTTACTCATCACGCTAATTCTTTCACGAATTGAAGACCGTTATCGGTTGAGCTCTGCCATCTCTATTCTCCAATATTGCTGCCACGTCGCCACGTGGCCCGATACCTGCAATTGGACCTTGAGTTTCGGACTTATCAATTCTGCGTCCAAACCTAATCTCTGCTATCTCCTCAAAAGTTAATTTTCGTGTTTTCATGAATTTAGAAATTTCCGTCGCTAGCGAAAGGATTGGTGCGCTCTCGATATCCCCGGCATCAGAGATTGAGAAAGGTGAAACTTCGGTTCTTCGCAGTTCAATCAAATGGCCGCCTACTCCCAGTGCTCTACCTAGATCTCGAGCGATGGCACGGATATAAGTTCCCGCCGAACAAGAAACTTCGATTTCAACATCTAAATGTTCGTTCCGATGAATCGCTAAAATCTTTAGTTTTTCGATTTCTACTTCTTTGGCCGGTAATTCAACTTCCCTACCTTCTCGAACCAAATCATAAGCGCGCTCTCCGGCTATTTTCTTTGCTGAAACCGAGCTTGGCACTTGATTAATTATCCCAACAAACTTCTGCAATTCTCGCTCTATTTCTTGATCTGTAACTGCGCCCCAATCGGCTGTGGCAACAACATCGCCTTCTCGATCATCAGAAATAGTAGAGATTCCCAACCGAACAATTGCGATGTAGCTCTTTCTTCCATTGACTATATATTGGAGAAACTTTGTGGCGTTATTTATGCCAATAACTAGAACTCCTGTCGCCATTGGATCTAGTGTCCCAGCATGACCAACTTGCTTTGTTCCTAACCTGCGACGTAATTGCGCAACGACATCATGGCTTGTAATGCCAGAAGGCTTATTAATTACTAGGAAACCGCTTTCGGAATTCATTCGGTTTCATGAACTCGATTAGTTCGGTATGGATCTGTACCACCTATTGGCTTCGCAGAATCTCTTAGATGTGCGATTTCTTCATCATGTTTGCGAACTTGATCAAGTAAATCTTCAAAGTTACGAGCTGTCTCAGATAGAGCGTCAACAAAGAAAGCGAGAGTCGGAACGATTCGAGTTCCGAGTTCGCGTCCTACCTCGGTTCGTAACAAACCTTTTGCACTTTCAAGGGCTTTGGCCGTGTTTTCCCGCGCCTCGTCATCGCCCAAGACTGTGTAGAAGATTGAGGCTTGTTGCAAATCACCCGTGACTCGAACATCAGTAATAGTTACAAAACCAAGTCTTGGATCCTTAATTTTGTTCTCTAAAGTTTGTGCTACCACAACCTTTATTCGATCGGCTACTTTAGCTGCGCGGTGCGAGTTTCCCATTATGCACGCTTCTTCTCGCGCATCTCGAAGACTTCAACTGAGTCGCCAACTTGAATATCCTTAAATGATCCAAGTCCGATACCGCACTCGTATCCTTCACGAACCTCCGTCGCATCATCTTTAAATCTTCGAAGTGATTCGATCGCCAGATTATCGCCAACAACAACGCCGTCACGTAGTACACGTGCCTTTGCATTTCTTCGGATAATTCCAGTCGTAACCAGAGATCCGGCAATTGTTCCGAACTTGCTGGACTTAAATACTTCTCTAACTTCCGCAGAGCCAATTGTTGCTTCTTCAAACTCTGGTTTGAGAAGTCCTTTAAGCGCGGCTTCAATCTCCTCAATTGCTTTATAGATCACTGAGTAGAATCGAACTTCTACGCCCTCTTCATCCGCGAAGGTAGCTGTTTGTGGTTCTGGTTTAACATTGAAACCAACAACAACTGCTCCGGAGGCCGAAGCTAGAGTGATATCGCTCTTTGTGATTGCACCAACGCCACGGTGAATGACTCGTAGATCAACTTCGCTACCGACATCAAGCTGCAGCAAAGCATCTTCGAGAGCCTCTACAGAACCGCTCACATCTCCCTTGAGAATTAAGTTCAAAGTTGTAACCTTTGATTTCTCCAAGAAATCTTCTAGCGAAACTTTCTTTCTCGCCTTTGCAAGTGCAGCATGGCGCTCGCCAGCTTGACGTTTTTCTGCAATCTGACGTGCAGTTCTATCCTCTGGCGCAACGATGAAATTATCACCAGCGCTTGGAACAGATGTGAATCCGAGAACTTGAACTGGACGTGAAGGTCCAGCAATTTCAACAGCTTTGCCAAATTCATCCATCATCGCTCTAACTCGACCGAATGCCGAGCCGGCAACAATGGCATCACCGGTCTTAAGTGTTCCGCGTTGCACGAGAACTGTTGCAACTGGACCGCGACCGCGATCTAGGTGAGCTTCAATCGCAACACCTCGAGCATCATCATCGTGAATCGCACGTAAATCAATTGCGGCATCTGCAGTTAAGAGAATTGCATCAATTAGTTCGGAGATGCCCTTTCCGCTAATTGCAGAAACGTCAACAAATAATGTGTCGCCGCCGTACTCTTCGGCAATCAAGTTGTACTCAGTCAATTGCTGTCTAACTTTTCCTGGGTTAGCGCCTTCTTTATCTACTTTATTTACCGCAACAACAATCGGAACATTTGCAGCTTGCGCGTGATTTAAAGCTTCGATTGTCTGCGGCATAACACCGTCATCAGCTGCAACTACTAGCACTGCAATATCGGTTACTTTGGCACCACGCGCACGCATAGCGGTAAAGGCTTCGTGACCTGGTGTATCGATGAATGTGATTGCACGATTTACACCATTGTGATCGTGGTGAATTTGATAGGCACCGATGTGCTGTGTAATGCCACCAGCTTCACCCTTAACAACCTCAGTCTGTCGGATTGCATCAAGTAGACGAGTCTTACCATGATCAACGTGACCCATAACTGTTACTACAGGCGGACGAACTTCCAAATCGTCTGGCGAGATATCGGCTAATTCTTTCTCAAGATCGATATCAAATTGCTCAAGAATTTCACGGTCTTCATCTTCTGGAGAGACAATTGTGATCTTGTAGCCATATTCATTGCCGAGCATTTCTAATGTGCTCTCGTCAACTGTCTGAGTTGCTGTAACCATTTCACCTAAATGGAAGAGAACTGAAACTAGTGCTGCTGGATCTGCGCCGATTTTTTCGGCAAAGTCAGCAAGTGATGCACCTCTGCGTAACTTAACGGGAGTATTTCCATCGCCTCTTGGAACAATTGCGCCACCAATTGTTGGCGCTTCCATATTGTCAATCTCTTCACGTAAAGCTTTCTTACTCTTGTAACTCTTTTTCTTTCCGCCACCTTTTCCAAATGCACCGCCAGCGCCAGGTCGTGCTCCGCCAGGTCGTGAAGGTCCACCAAAACCTGGTCTTGCACCTGGTCCACCTGGACGTTGTGCTGGTTGATTTCGATAAGGAGTTGGTGCGCCACTTCTACCAGGTGCAGTTCTTGGTGCACCTGGACGATCCGTTCTCTGATCAGGTCTCTGAGGTCGCGCTGCAAAACCAGGTCTTACTGAACCTGGACGTGGTCCTGCTAATGGACCGCGTTGTGGCGGTCTCGCGTTATTTCCAGATTGTGGTTTTCCAGAAGTTCCAAATGGATTATTTCCTGGTCTAGCTGCAGGTCTTGGTGGACGTGGAATTCCACCGGAAGTTCCAAATGGATTATTTCCTGGTCTCGCAGCAGGTGGTTTTGGAATAGATGGAAGAACTGGTTTTGGCGCTGCAGGAACTTCAGGAGTTACCGCTTCAATATCTTTTGCCGGAACTTTTGCAACTTCTTCAATAACAGGTTCGCTCTTTTTTGGCGCAGCTTTCTTCGCTGGCGCTTTCTTTGCAACTTTCTCAACAGTTGGCTTATTTACAGGTGGATACTTCTCTAAAAACTTTCTAACAACTGGAGGTTCGACAGTAGAGGATGCAGAGCGAACAAACTCGCCCATCTCTTGGAGCTTTGCAAGGACATCCTTGCTCTCCATACCTATTTCTTTTGCTAATTCGTAAACGCGGACCTTTGCCACTTCTCTCCTTCTGTGGCCCCGCGTTCTCCGCGAAGCCTAAATTGACCTACTCATGATCTTGTGGTGCTCATTTGAGTGCCATTGCCTTCGCTCCTGTTAATCCAGATTTTCAAAACCTGGCTAGTGAATCTAGAGCGCAACCATACCTCGTGGGGGCTGGGATTGGCTAAACGCCCGTTGCGTCCGAGTGGATATCAATCCGCCAGCCGGTAAGGCGCGCTGCCAATCTGGCGTTCTGTCCATCTTTACCGATTGCTAGCGATAGCTGGTAGTCAGGTACAACTACTTTGGCAGATTTAGTCGCTTGATCTACAACTTCTACTGATGTAACTCGAGCCGGAGCTAGCGCGCTTCCGACAAATTCAACTGGGTTCTCTGACCAATCGACGATATCAATCTTCTCGCCATGAAGTTCATCCATTACAGAACGTGCACGTGCTCCCATTGGTCCAATTAATGCACCTTTAGCACTAACACCAGTTCTTAATGAACGAACTGCAATCTTGCTTCGATGGCCAGATTCTCGGGCGACGCCCATTATTTCTACGACATGATCTCGAATTTCCGGAACTTCTAGAGCAAATAATTGTTTTACTAGCGCTGGATGGCTTCTAGATAGTAGAACCTCCGGGCCTTTCATTCCTTGTTTAACTTCAACTACAAAACATTTAATTCGATCACCATGATTATAAATCTCGCCCGGAACTTGTTCGTGGGGCGGAATTTTTCCTTCAACTCTTCCTAAGTCAACATAAACCATTC
>CAZCQR010000054.1:0-5960 GCA_964500885.1 uncultured Clavibacter sp. | reverse complement strand
TCATCTTTGCGATGAGAAACTTAACTAACGCGGTATTCGCTCTCTTTATCCCAAGAAAGTTTTATCTTCTTACCGCGCATATTCATAACTTCTGATGCGCTCTCTGCGCTATTCTGCTTAAGCACAACTAAGCGAACGCCGGCATCTAAATCAACAATAAATCGGGTAGCAGGTCCCAAATATTCAACTTCTTTAATAGTGCCAGCAGCACCTGCAGAGTCAGATATTTGAATCTTCTCTGGTCTCACAGTGAAGGTACCGCTCTGGCCAAGTAAAGATTGAGCCGCGCTTCCTGAAATCAAATTTGAAACGCCAACAAAGCCAGCCACAAATTCATTTGTTGGCCGTTCATAAATAGCAGCTGGTCGATCTAGTTGTTGAATCTTGCCTTTATCAAAGACCGCAATTCGATCGCTCATGGTGAGCGCCTCTTCTTGATCATGTGTTACAAAGATAAAAGTAATTCCTACTTCTCGCTGTAATTCTTTTAATTCAATCTGCATCTGCTGGCGAAGTTTTAGATCAAGCGCACCGAGTGGTTCATCAAGCAAGAGAACAGATGGTCGATTTACTAGGGCTCGCGCAAGCGCAACTCGTTGGCGCTGACCGCCAGATAATTGACTTGGTTTCCGATTTTCATAGCCGCTTAAGCGGACTTGTTCCAGAGCTTCCAATGCTTTTGCGCGTCGCTCTTTCTTATCAACTTTCTTCACCCGAAGGCCGTATTCAATATTTGTTATGACATCCATATGCGGGAAGAGGGCATAATCCTGAAATACTGTATTTACATCTCTTTCATAAGGTGGCAGATGAGTAATGTCATTGCCATTGAGATTTATGGTTCCGGTATCTGGATCTTCAAATCCTGCAATCATGCGAAGCACGGTTGTTTTACCTGAACCAGATGGTCCAAGCAGTGTTAAGAATTCGCCCGCGTTGATATCTAGATCGACGCCATCTACTGCTTTTACTGAACCAAAGGCCTTGCTAAGGCCCCGAATCTCTATAAGCGGCACCCTTAAACTTTACTGTGAGTAAGGTGATTTGTAATTAGGGTTTTATAACGAAATTGTGGCTTAAGCGCGGAGCGCTTTAGCAAATTCGAGGAAATCGCCGACGATGATGTCGACTTCACGTTGACCGTGAGCCAAGGAGATCAGCCACTGCTCATCGAGTCCTGGCGGTGTCATCACATTTCTATTTAGTGACCAGAAGAATGAGAGTTGCGCCAAATCAAAATCGGTTGCCTTGTAATCGCGATAATTTCTAACGGGTGTTCCGGACCAAGTTATGCAACCTTTAACGCCGAAGCCAACAGTGTGTGCTGGTAATTCATATTCACTAATAATCTCTGACATACGAGTTAATGCCTGGCGATTGAAATCTTCACTCCGTTGTAGAGCCTCTGGAGTGCAGATGCGATCAACGGCTCGTAAACCTGCCATTGCTAGGAAATGACCATTAAATGTTCCAAGGTGAGCATGTTTTCCAGTAACAACGGTCTCCATATATTCGCGCTTGCCACCAAAGGCAGCAACCGGAATTCCACCACCAATTGATTTAGCAAGCGCTATCAAATCTGGCTTTATCCCAAGTCGCTGTGCGGCGCCTTGAGGTCCTGCTGTAAGTCCTGTCTTTACTTCATCAAAAATAAGAAGAACGCCATATTGATCGCAGAGTTCACGTACTCGCTCGAGATATCCCATATCTGGAAGAACGATTCCAATATTTTCCAAAACAGGTTCCATGATGATGCAGGCAATAGATGATGCATGTTCTTTAAAAACTTTTTCTAGCGCATCGGCATTGTTATAAGGAACCACATGGACTTCGCCAGTAACAACCGCAGGAAGCGGAACGGGATTTGGCGAGTCAGGCGATCCAGCTAAATCTGGATCTGGTTTATTAGAAACCATCAATGGGTCATACGAGCCGTGATAGCCGCCTTCAATTTTTACGATGCCAAGTTTTCCGGTTGCAGCACGAGCGGTACGAATCGCATACATCGTGGCTTCAGTTCCAGAGTTGGCAAAGCGAACCAGGTCAATACCGAATCTGCGCGTCATGATTTCGGCGCCATCACGGGTTATTGGTGAAGGAGTGGCAAAGAGAGTTCCAACTTCTAGGGTTGCTTTCGCCTCTTTAACAACCTCGTCATTTAGGTGGCCAACAAGTAGCGCGCCAAAGCCCATCGATAGATCGAGCATGTCGCGACCATCGACATCTTTCATCCAAGCGCCTTTAGCTGAAACTATGGAGATTGGATATGGGTCCCAATGTTGGAAGCTTGATGCAACGCCAAGTGGTGTGACTTTCCCAGCGCGAACATTTTCAGCGCCAGATCCTGGTGCTAATTTAGAAAATTTAGAACTTTCAATTTCAAGTAACTCTTGAATACGCGCAGGATTTACTGGCCGAACAGAATTGGGAACCTGTCGGAAAGTTTGCGGATGATGTGTTTGTTTGAACATGGGAGTTTGGGACTTCCCAAATACGGTTCAGCAGAACCGATTTGTTGGTACCACGCTCCTTGCTTAGTTGTGTTGCTTGGGTGGAGTTTACCCCTGCCCCATAGGGGCGGTCAACAGGTGTGTCTTATGCGTGATTACCGCATAAAAAGATTACGTAACCTGCGTGTTGTAAAAACTAAACCTATGGAGATCATCACGAAAAAATAAATTAAGTGAGAGAAAGTTGAGAAATCGATAACGCCAAACCATAGCCCGCGCGTTAATTCAATCGCGTGCCAAGTTGGTAATAAATGAATAATTCTTTCCAACCAATCTGGATAAACTGCAATTGGATATAAAGATCCGGAAAATAAAAACATTGGCAGTAACGCCAAACTTATAAAACCCATTTGTTGGTGAGTTTTGAAATAAGACGTAAGTGCCATTCCAAAAGATGCAAAGGAAAATGCAATTAGCACTGCGGCAGGAATTACTAGTAGAGAGTTCCAGCCAGGAATTAGACCAAGCGGAATCATCATGGTCATGAATGCTGTCGCATATGTGAATCCACGTAAGAGCGCCCAGAGCATTTCGCCGAGAGCAACATCAAGCGGCCCCATCGGGGTAGCCAGAATTCCTTGATACAACTTGCTCTCATTTAATTTGAAGAAGACATTCCAAGTCACGTCATAGATCGCGCCGTTTATTGCGCTTGTAGCGAGTAGTCCAGGTGCAATAAAACTGGTGTAATCAACTCTGCCAAAGCTAGTTTGAATATCGCCGATCAATTGCCCCATGCCATATCCAAATGCCAAGAGATATAAAACTGGTTCGATAAAACCAGTTGCAATTGCCACCCAGGTTGAGGATCGAAAGGCAATTAAGCCACGTTGAATAATTGCGTGAGCACGGCCGGCATAAAGTTGATAACCAACTTTATTTGCTCTGGCATCAGCAATCTCTACGGCAGTTTTCATTTCAATAACCGCCTAGTGAATTGTCTGCCGGAAAATCGAATACCCAAAATAAACACTGCAATTAAAAATGCGAAATGAAGAATTAACATCAATGCTGAAATCTCATAGCCATATGCGAAATGACGTCCTAATTCGGCAGCATGCCAGAGAGGTGAAATCCAACCGATTGGTTGAAAATAAGTTGGCATACTGGAGAGTGGAAAAAACGTGCCGGAGAATAGAAATAGTGGTGTTACTACCATGCGACTAAAAGCGGACATAAATAAATCATCATTATGAACTTTTCCAACAAATCCCATTAATGCCGCGCCAAAAGCTGCGCCGCCAAGTGCAGCAACTAATATGACTGGCCAACTAGAAATATCTAGTACACCAAAAGCAATTAAAACGAACCAGTACAAAGTTACGCTAAAAAATACCCGCGCCATTGCCGCGATAAAGACTCCGGCAGCAATTTGATTTCCGGTTAAGGGTGCCGAATTTGCACCATAAAAGGTCTTACGCCATTTAAATCCCTCAAGCGTTGGAAACATAGTTTCATCAATCGCCGCCGAAATCGCAGCAGATGCAACTAGAGCCGGCGCCAAGAAAGTTAGATATTCAACGCCACCCGTGCCAGTTGTGCCCGAGTTTTCGGTTACGAGAACACCAATTCCGACTCCCACTGCAATTAAATAGAAAAGTGGATTGGCAAAATCAATCATGCCAATAATTAATTTCCATTTACTCATAACTCGGATTCGGTGCTCAGCAAAATACCAAGCGCCTTTCCAGCGAATTCCTGACGAGCTGATTGCCGAATTCATTCGATTAAAGATCTTCCAGTTAAACGCAGGAAGACATCCTCCAAAGAGCTGCGGCGAACCAGGGATGTGTTTGGATGCAATTTCTTCGCAGTAATCTCTTCTAACAGCGCCTCGCCATCATCAACATAAAGCAAGATCCGATCTGGTAATTCTTCAATCCGATTACATAGTTGGCGCAATACTGGAGCAACCTCTTTATTGCGATCAGAACCAAAGCGAACTTCCAGCACCTCTTTAGTTGCAAATTGTTTTATCAATTCAGCCGGGGATCCTTCAGCCATGATTTTGCCGCGATCCATAACGATTAATCGGTCGCAGAGTTGCTCGGCCTCATCCATAAAGTGGGTAGTAATAATTAAGGTAACGCCATCTTCTTTTAATCTAAATAGTCGATCCCAGAGAATATGACGAGCTTGTGGATCTAGACCGGTCGTTGGTTCATCCAACATCAAGATATCTGGTTCGCTTACAAGCGCCCGTGCAATAGTTAAGCGACGTTTCATACCACCGCTGAGCGCATCAACCTTTACATCTTTCTTATCTTCAAGTTGGGCAAAAGCAAGAAGCTCTCCAACTTTATCTTTCAAATATTTTTTACCAAGGCCAAAATATCTTCCATATACATATAAGTTTTCGGCAACTGTAAGTTCGGTATCTAAATTATCTTGTTGTGGCACAACGCCAAGATGGGCGCGAACTTGGGGGCCCCGCTCTTCTGGATCTAATCCCAAGATGCTTAATTCACCAGCAGTTCTGCGGGATGTTGCGGCGATGATTCGCATCGTGGTTGATTTTCCGGCGCCATTGGGTCCGAGTAATCCAAATGATTCACCTTTGGCAACGGAGAAGTCGATTCCGGCTACCGCCTGAAAATCTCCGTAATTTTTAGTTAAGCCACGCGCGAGGATTAGCGATTCTGACACTGATTTATCCTACCGGCGCTTAATAGGTCTAGACTCCCGATACGTGCGCTTGCTACATCAACCAAATCACGATCTCACTTATGACGATGTATTTATGGTTCCGTCTCGATCTAATTTGGCAAGTCGAATGGATGTTGATTTAAAAACTTCAGATGGTTCCGGTGCAACTATTCCGCTAATCGTTGCAAATATGACTGCAATATCAGGTCGCAGAATGGCTGAAACTGTTGCGCGTCGTGGTGGTTTAACTGTGATTCCACAAGATATTCCGATACCAGTAGTTGCCGATGTTATTTCTTGGATGAAGAACCGTGATGTTTTATTTGATACACCAATCACATTACAGCCAAATAACACCGTTGCAGATGCAGCGTCGCTTATTCATAAACGAGCTCATGGCGCGATAGTGGTTGTCGAAAAAAATAAACCGGTTGGCATAGTTACTGAAGCAGATTGGGAGGGCGCTGATCGCTTTACTCAAATCAAAGAAATTATGGTTAAAGACTTATTAGTTATCTCTGATGATTTGGATGCCAAAGCAGCTTTTCAATTGCTTCATGAAAAAAATCGAAAACTAGCTCCTGTCGTTGATAAAAGCGGAAATCTAATTGGAATTTTGACTCGTACCGGTGCCCTACGTGCCACTTTGTATCAGCCAGCTCTAGATAAAAATGGCAGATTGCGGATTGCCGCTGCTGTTGGTGTAAATGGAGATGCCAAAGAGAAAGTAGCTGGCTTGATTAGCGCGGGCGTGGATCTAATTGTTGTCGATACCGCCCATGGCCATCAAGAAAAAATGATTGA
>CAZCQR010000053.1:0-5970 GCA_964500885.1 uncultured Clavibacter sp. | reverse complement strand
ACATATTTAAATTTCATTAGATCATCACCAGCATGAAGAATGTCATTGAAGCGATAGTTGATTTCCATCTGACCAGCAGTGCCAACTTCGTGATGAGCTCTCTCGACTGAGAGTCCAACTTTCTCCAAATTCATAACCATTTGATCTCGTAAATCGGCAAATTGATCGGTTGGCGATACAGGGAAGTAGCCGCCTTTGATTCTGGTGCGATAACCGCGATTTGGAGTTCCGTCGGCATCTGCGACTATTCCGGTATTCCAGGCTCCTTCATATGAATCAATTTCATAATAGCCAGTATTCATTCCAGTCAGGTATCGAACTCGATCAAATACATAGAACTCTGCTTCTGGAGCGAAGTAGGCAGTATCTGCAATTCCAGTTGAACGCATATATTCGACAGCTTTATTAACGACTTGACGGGGATCGCGCGAGTAAGGTGAATTATCATCAGGATTTACGACTGAGAAATTAACAACCAGTGTTTTCTCTTTACGGAATGGATCGACGAAAGCAGTTTCTGCAGCAGGGAGTAGTTTCATATCTGATTCATGAATTGATTGAAATCCTCGGATAGATGACCCATCGAACATCAAGCCATCTTTAAAAACATCTTCAGTGAATTGATGGGCAGGTATATTGAAGTGATGCTGAATACCTGGCAGATCAATAAATCTAACATCGACAAGCGCGATATTTTCTTTCTTTATAAAACTGATTACCTCAGAAGCTGACTTAAACACATTTATCCCTTCGCTCGACCTGGGTGAATGCTAGGTCTCGATAGTGAAAAATTGATGACCGAATTGTTACAGTCATGTTTCTAGAGATACCTTTGCCGAATGGCTATTCCAGCTGAACGCGCTAGCGCTCTTCGAAGGCTCGGCGCCCTATCTATCGATTGGGCAATCGCTTCATTTACAACCGCCCTTTTCTATCCACTGCAGGCGAGCAGCTTGGAGCCGACGCTGGTTCGTCTAGCAATCTTTGTCTTTGAAGTTGGCCTTCTAACAAGTTTTGGTGGAGCATCTATCGGCAAACGAATCTTCGGGATTCGAGTTGTCACCTGGCCTGATTACTTCTTCGTTAAACCGAAAGCAGCATTCTTGCGAGTATTCCTAGTCGCACTTGTTCTGCCTGCCTTATTCACCGATTCGCAAGGCAGAGGGTTTCATGAGCGAATTAGCAGAACAACAGTAGTTCGAATAAAAAGTTAGCGAGGCCTTGGCATTCTCAAATTCTTTGGCATCGGACCCTTTGGAAGTGGAATATTCATACCGCCAATGGATCGAAGCCGGGCTCGAAGTTCGCGCACCTGAACATTTGAAAGTTTCTTCGGGAATTTACGCATCCTTCGCTGCAATTTTTTGATTGATACTTGATCCTCTTGGTTTCCTACAATTAATTCATAAACTGGGACGCCAGGAGCAAATCTCTCCATTTTTCTCCGCTCATCGTTTAATAAAGGTCGAAGCGCAACTCCACCTTCGCCAACAAGAACGATTCCTGCTTTACCAACAGCGCGATGCACCATATCTTGATTCTTATTTACATTGACTGCAGGCGAAACTGTCCAACCTCTTCTAATTGACATCAGAACGCTCGCACCAGCTCCTGCCTGACCTTCAATTGATGCATAAGCTGCGTTGCTCGCCATTCTTGTGAAATAGAAAAATCCGCCAAGGGCGGCAATTGGAAATGTAACGAATGCTGCATAGCCTGGACGATTCCAAATGGCACCTAGAGCTATTCCAACTCCCCAGAGCGGTAGAAAAACCAATAAGCAGCGAAGAAAAACAAAGGAGTACTGACCTTTTGCCAGGGCGTAAGCGTCGCGAATCGTTTTAAATCTCTTCTCGCGAGGTTCACCATTCTTCTTCTTACGTCCAAACACTTAAAGTTCCTCTCGCTTCTGTCGATTTCTCTTTTCCAATTCAACCATCTCTGGAGTGGGTGCAGTTCCACCTAGGCGAGCCGGCGCCCATCGCTCGCCGAGGTAAGAATCTGGGTATTGGCTCTGCACTTCGCCAAGCAAGTTAGCCATTTCCTTCTTTACTCGCGCCAAGCCAATTTCGGGATCATCTTCCTTAGAAAAAAATATCGGGGCACCAATCGATACATAGATAGGGGTACCAGCTCGCTTAAAGTTTCGCGAAACTTTCTTCGTCCAGATTCTTTGACTTCCCCAGATAACAGTGGGCAGAACAGGTGCCCCCGATTCAATCGCAAGCCGAACTACACCTGATTTCATATCCTTTAATTCAAAACTTTGCGAAATTGTTGCTTCTGGAAAGACTCCTACGATTTCGCCATTATGTAATGCCTTCAGCGCTGCATGAAATGAAGGCGCTCCATTGCTGCGATCAACACTTATATGTTTCATTCCACGCATCAATGGTCCAGCTACCGGATGATCAAATATTTCTTTCTTGGCCATGAATCTTGCTAACCGATTAGACGGTAGTAGCGCGGTACCGATTAAAGCAAAATCTAAATAACTAATATGGTTCATGGCTAATAAGGCAGGACCTTTTCTTGGCACATGAGAAGTTCCTCTGAAATCAAAGTGCAATCCAAGATACTTCCAAAGACCTTTGAAGATCCCAATTATTGGCGGATAGACGAGTTCAGCCATTATTGATGGAAGATCTGGCAGCAGCTGCCTCTTTGTAGAGCCGTCCGGCGCGATAGCTAGAGCGGACTAGTGGCCCACTCATAACTCCCTTAAATCCAATTCTCTTTGCCAGGTTTGCTAAATCAACAAATTCTTGCGGTTTTACCCATCGTTCAACTGGATGGTGTCTAGGAGATGGTCTCAAATACTGTGTAATAGTAATTAAGTCGCAACCCGCTTCGTTTAGATCACGAAGGGCTTGTTCGATTTCTTCGATAGTTTCGCCCATTCCTAAAATCAAATTTGATTTAGTAATTAGTCCAGCAACTTTTGCACTGGTAATAACTGCTAAAGATCGCTCGTAATTAAACGCCGGCCTAATTCGCTTGAAGATTCGAGGGACTGTCTCTAAGTTATGGGCAAATACTTCTGGTTTCGACTGGAAGACAACTTCTAGTAGCTCCGGATTCCCAGAGAAATCAGGAGCCAACATTTCTACTCCGCATCCGGGAACTAACTCATGTATAGCTCGAATGGTCTCGGCATATAGCCAAGCTCCTTCATCATCCAAATCATCTCTGGCGACTCCAGTTACGGTTGCATATTTCAAGCCCATGGTTCGAACTGATTCGGCAACTCTGCGCGGTTCATCTCGATCTAATGGTGCTGGTTTGCCGGTGTCGATATTGCAGAAGTCGCAGCGACGGGTGCATTGCTCACCGCCAATTAAGAATGTTGCTTCTCGATCTTCCCAGCATTCAAAGATGTTTGGACAAGCAGCCTCTTGGCAGACTGTATGTAAGCCCTCTTTACTCACTAGTGATCTAAGTTGTGAATATTCCGGACCCATGTAGGCGCGGGTCTTTATCCACTCGGGTTTCTTCTCTATCGGCACCTGCGCATTACGAGCTTCAATTCGTAAAAGTTTTCTTCCTTCAGGCGCAATCATCAGATTACGACCCTCTCAAGCGCGGCAGTCATTTTGGATTCAACTATCTCTAGCACTTCAGAAATTTTAATCTCGCGCTGTAATTCATTGCGCATAGAAGTGACGGAAGCATCCTTAATTCCACATGGGATTATTCGATCGTAATAGGAGAGATCTGGCGAAACGTTTAGCGCAAAACCATGCATAGTCACACCTTTGGCAACTCTTATGCCAATTGCAGCTATCTTTCGATCTCCTGCTCCGTCGCGAATCCAAACGCCGCTTCGTTCACAGTAACGCTCTCCTCGGATTCCGAATTCATTACATATATCTATGAGAGTAGTTTCTATCTCTCGGACAAATCCAACAACGTTCTCTGATTCACGCAATCGAACAATCGGATATCCGACAATTTGTCCGGGGCCATGAAAAGTTATCTTGCCGCCTCGATCGACATCGATCACTTCAGAGCCATCGACTGGACGCTCTTCTGCAAGTGTTCTTCGGCCAGCTGTGTAAATTGGCAGGTGCTCCAAAAGAAGGAGCGAATTTCGCCTCTTTCCATTTGCTACTTCATGATGAATTGATTTCTGCAAATCCCAGGCGGCTTGGTAATGCAAAGTGCCCAATCTCAAAGTTTCAATTGATAATTCAGTTGCCTTTTCAATCTCCGAGGTGGCCTTCATCACCCTCATAGCCTACTTATGTTTGGCAAATCCGCGTCCAGAGATGAGATTTGGTCCAAATACTGGAGTAAACCAAGCATAGAATTCGCAGTTATGACATCTGAAAAATTACTACGTAGTAAGGCGCGCAAAGGGCTATGGATTGCCATCGTAACTATCATCGCTTGGCTAGCAATAGGCGGATTCTCCGGGCAAGCTTTCTCGAAGATCTCCAATGTTCAAGAGAATGACAACTCAGCCTTCCTTCCTGATACAGCTGAATCAACAGCTGCCAGCAAGGTAATCGTTAAATTTTCTGACCAGTCTGCAGATTTGCTTCCAACACTTTTAGTATTTGTTGGAGATGTAAGCCCAAATTCTGAAAAGTTTCTCTCTATAAATCAGTTTGCCCAAACTCTTGGCGACAAAATATTGCCAGAATCTGGTAAGCCACTATCTACCTACTTTGCACAAGGTGCGCCATTACAAGCAATTCCTTCTACAGATGGAAAGGCTGCGCTGATAAATGTCCAACTAGATGCAAATGTGGCGGCCGAGAATATTGGAGATGAGCCGGCGCTGCCGTTGATTATTGATTTTATTCGTGAAGAAATGAAGGCCTCTGTTGCAGGAGTAGATTCCCATGTAACTGGACCTGGTGGAATTTTTGCAGATTTATTTGATGCATTCGGCTCAATAGATACAACCTTGTTGAGAACCACCTTGATTGTTGTCGCGATTATTTTGATTCTGGTTTATCGATCGCCAATTCTCTGGATAATTCCACTATTCACTGCTGGTAGCGCACTTGGATTTGCGACAATGATTGTTTATTACCTTGCCAAAGCAGATATCGTTGATTTAAATGGACAGACGCAAGGAATTCTCGATGTACTTGTACTTGGCGCAGCTACAGATTACGCATTGCTGCTAATTTCTCGTTATCGAGAAGAGTTACATCATCACAAATCCAGACTTGAATCCATGCGAATTGCTCTTCGTGGCGTTGTCGAGCCAATTGTTGCATCGGGATCTACTGTGATTGCCGGCTTAATGGTTCTTCTATTAAGTGATCTATCAAGTAACCGTGGACTTGGGCCAGTTGGCTCCATTGGTATTGCATCGGCAATGCTTGCTGCATTGACTCTTTTACCGGCGCTTTTGGTAGTTGTCGGGAGATGGGTTTTCTGGCCACGAATTCCAAAGTTTGATGATGTTGATGAAAAGCTAAGTGGCTTCTGGTCAAAGGTTGGAAATCTTGTAGATCGCCGACCAAAACCTATCTGGATTACAACCGCCGCTGTCTTGATTGTTCTAGCTGGATTTTCAACCACATTAAAGAGCGACGGTTTATCTCAGACTGAAGCATTTACCTCAAGAACTGATTCTGTGATTGGTTTAGAAAAACTTGGTGAACACTTCCCAAGTGGTGAAGGCACGCCGGTTGAAATTGTGGTTGATCAAGGCGATCTTGTTGCCGCCACAAATGCGCTCAAAGGAATTGATGAAGTTGCCAGCGTTGTACCGGTGACTATCCCAGATCCAGTCACTAGACAACCAACATCAGAAGTTCGAGTTGTTGATGGCAAAGTTCTTCTTTATGCGACGCTAAATGTGGCTGCAGATTCAAAAGAGGCAAAGGCGCTTGTGCCTGCAATACGTGAGACTGTGAAGGCAGTTAATTCAAATATTCTGGTCGGCGGGCAGTCGGCTGTTGGTTATGACATTGATGAGTCATCAAAGCGTGATAATCGAGTAATCATCCC
>CAZCQR010000052.1:0-5981 GCA_964500885.1 uncultured Clavibacter sp. | reverse complement strand
AGGCCCATAAATTGAATGTTGACTACAAGGATCCCAAGAAGCGCAAAGCCTCGTAATACGTCCGGCGTTATATCTCGTTGCATCTGAATTAGATATCTCGCTCGCGCCAAGCCATAACCATCGACGGTAGTGATGCCATTGTGAAAAGAAGTGAAATATAGACAAGGCCTGCATCGCCTTCTAGACCAACCCCAAATGGCCGCGTTTCTGGACCAACAGAGAGAACCACTAAGAAAGCAAGGAAGACGTATCCCAGAAGGAGATATGAGTATCTGTAGTTGGAGTTACGAACTGCTCTTTGGCGCTCATCCAATAATTCATCAGGCGCTTCAGCAATTCCTCGAACACTAACTCTTAATAAACTAAACCCTGATATTGCCAAAAGTAAGATCGCAATTAAGACAAATAGCGGGATGAGGCTATCTCCGCCAAACCACTCCTTAAACTGCTTGTAATAACTGCCTAAAGCGACCAAGCCGAGAAGCACCGTATGACATACGACCAAAATCCGACGATTTCTTTGTGATCGAAGCCAATTAAATCCCTTGTTATTTAGAAGTCCTTCAATATCTTTTCTTGTCGTGCCTTCCATCCAATAAAACTTGTTCTTCTTTGACATTCTTACTTACCTTTCTTAAGTGGGGTCAGCGAAAAGAGTTCTGTAACTTCTTGATTGAGCGCCTTAGCAATACGTAAGGCCAGCACCAAGGATGGGCTGTACTCCTCGCGCTCTAGGTATCCAATGGTTTGGTAGTGAACTCCGACTTTGTCGGCCAGTTCTTGGCGAGTAAGTCCCAATGCAGTGCGGGCTTCTTCTATCCGGTTATAGACAGGCTCTTCAGGGTTGCGACTCATAGGCAATAGCATATATGCTATGTAGCATTAATACAACAATCCTTCCAGGCTAACCAGCCTTTGGTAAAGGCTCCAATCAAGGGCTCGCTGAGTAGACTTGGAAAATAATGAAGAAGAGTGCCCCCGTAGTTCTCCACCAGATATCAAATTTTGCATCTGGCTTGGGTAACTCAATAGTCATGATCACAATCCCGTGGTTGATACTTGAAGAAACGGGCTCACCTGCATTTGCAGGGCTGGTAGCAGCGATATCTGCCATTCCAGGATTAATCATCTCCCCCATCGGAGGTTGGCTTGTTGACCATGTCGGTAGACGTGCAGTTAGCGTAAGTGCAGATTTGCTTTCATCGCTCGCAGTTCTCGCCTTTCCAATTGTGGCTTTTACTTACGGTCTTTCAAGTTTGTCCATCTTACTTATCGCAGTTATCGGTGCAGTCTTTGATCCCGCCGGATACACAGCACGTAAAACCTTGCTTGCAGATGTAGCCAAGGCTTCGGAGATAGAACTCGACCGACTTAATGGAATTCATGACGGCTTCATGGGAATCTCTTGGATCCTCGGGCCAGCCGTAGGTGCGGGGTTGATTTCAACTGTTGGCGCGATTAACTCCTTCTGGGTTTCAGCTGGACTATTTGTAATCGCTGCATTTGCGATTGTTTTCTTGCGTGTTGGCAACCTTGGAAAAGAGGCACGCGAGTTAGCTGAGCAAAATGGAGAAGTAACGGACAGAAGCCTTCGAATTGGTTTTCAAGTGCTTTGGAATGACAAATTGCTACGCACAATCACGTTTGCAATATTGATTATTGCAGCTGTTTATTTGCCAACAGAAACAGTTGTTCTCCCAACTTATTTTGAAGATCAAGGTAATCCTGCTGGCCTTGGAATTGTTATTTCCGCACTAGCTGCTGGTTCTGCAATTGGATCATTTGGTTATGGCTGGATCAGCAAGAGAGTCTCTAGAAAAAACCTTGTCCGAATGACTTTGATTGGAACTGCCGTGAGCATTCTTCCAATGGCATTCCTGCCGCCATTACCTGTTTTGATTCTTTCGGGGTTTGCCTTGGGATTATCGTGGGGCCCATTCAATCCTTTAATCTCAACTTTGATTCAGCAAAGAGTGCCCGCAGATCAACAGGGAAGAGTTTTTGGTGTGCAAACAGCAGTCTTTTATGCTGCGCCACCTTTAGGAATGGTTCTAGCAGGAGTTTCAGTTGAAAGTTTAGGCGTGAGCACCACTTACTTGATATTGGCAGCAATACTTTCCACGACAGCCTTACTCACTTTGCTTACAAGATCCCTGCGCTCAAACTTCTAATCGAATTAAGCCATTTCGTTAAGTGAGCGGACAGCCAGCTCACTGAGTAAGGCTGTTCCGCGATACAGAACGGAATCATCGAACATTGCTCGAGGCGAGTGATTGACCTCAGATTTGGTGACATCTTTATCAACAGATGCACCAAGGAAGATGTACGAGCCTGGAACCGCTTCGAGCACTCGTGAATAATCTTCAGCTCCTGCAATAGCGTGTGGCATCTCCATGTATCCCTCATTACCAAAGAGTTCAGCAGCAACTTTGCCTACAAATTGTGCATGCGCATCGTTGTTAACTGTAACTGGATACTGCTCTACGACCTTTACTTCAGCCTTCAAGCCATAGCCTTGAGCGATCGATTCACACAGACGAACCGCTTCAGTCTTAACGCGAGTTCTGTTCTCCGGCGAGAATGTGCGAATTGTGGCTTGGAACTCTGCAGTATCAGGAATGATGTTTGCCTTGGTGCCAGCATGGAATTGGCCGACTGTGATTACTACAGGATCAAAAGCATCAAAGGAGCGAGTAATCATCAACTGCAGTGCGCTCACCATTTCAGCGGCAACTGGAATCGGATCTTTTGCCGTATGTGGTTGTGACCCATGTCCACCCATACCAACAACGGTTACATGTATTTCATCAGCAGATGCCATCATCGTTCCACCTTTTGTGGTGAATGTTCCTGTTGGAACAGAGGATGACATCACGTGAATTCCATATGTTGTATCGGCTTTTCGTCCACTTGCAGTTAAGACACCTTCTTTGATCATGTGCCCGGCGCCATCGAAGCCCTCTTCACCTGGTTGAAACATAAATACCACATCGCCGCTTAACTCTGACTTATTCTTAACTAGTAGCTTTGCTGCACCAATCAACATGGCAACATGCAAATCATGGCCACATGCATGCATCGCGCCATCAATCTGGCTCTTGTATGGAAGATCAGCAAGCTCTGATACAGGAAGTGCATCCATGTCGGCGCGCAACAACACTGTCTTTTCTGATTTCCCAGCTCTCAGCACAGCCGTTACCGAGGTAAGAGACTTACCTGTCGATATTTCAAGACCTAATCCATCTAGCGCTGCAATAATTTTGGCTTGGGTTTTTGGTAGATCTAAACCGATCTCTGGCTCTTGATGAATCTGTCGACGAATGGTGGCTAAATCATTTTGAATTTCACGCGCCTCAGTTAGAAAATCAGCCACTTGCAACCCCCATCAAGTTAATTAGATGAGGATCATACTTAGGCAAGTTAGCCAATGTCTATGAATTAGAACGAAGGATCTTCTCAAGTGGACGGCCTTTGGCAAGTTCATCGACCAACTTGTCTAGATAGCGAATTTTCTTCATTAGAGGATCTTCTATTTCAGCGATCTTAACCCCACAGATAGAGCCCTTGATGAGTTTTGCATTCGGGTGAATCTTTGCAACTTTGAAAAACTCTCTGAAAGTTGTTTCCTTTTTTAAATGACCTTTTAGAGTTTTGGAGTCAAATCCGGTCAACCAGCAAATGACATTTATTAGCTCAGCTTCGGTACGATTTTTACGCTCAACTTTGTTGACGTAATGCACATATATCGAAGCTACGGAAATATCAAAGACTTTATGAGTCACGACCTAAGTATAAAAGAAGAGTCGCCCTGTAAGCCGTAGGAATTGGAAAGGGCCCCGATTTCTCGAGGCCCTCCCATGCATATCTGCTGCAGCTCTTTTGACCATTACCAATAGATCGGGCTGAAACAGTTAAGACTGTGGTGGAGGCGACGGGATTTGAACCCGCTCCGATGGATTGGTAAACCAGCAGGCTGCCAATTACAACACGCCCCCAACACGGGAGCGAAGTTACGTATTTACTCAATAACGAAATTTCTAAATGTGGCTACTTGTGGATAAAAAATATCTTGGAAAGCAAAAGGGACCTGGCTATTAACCAAGTCCCGATTACTACCAATCCATCGTTGCCAAAGTATTACATAGATTCCCAGTTACTCGCAGTAACTATTCTGTATAAGAAAAGTTGCCCTATAAGCCGGAGACGACATTGTTATGCGTGAAGCTGAGCGTAAAAAACATTAATGCCCTTAGATTTGCCCCCAAAGATTAATCAACTTGTAACAACGTCTAGAAGTGCAAGCCTGAGTCGGTTGAAGAATTTCGACGGATTGATACTCTTGTCTTATGGCCACAGAAAATCAGGTAAGAAAAGTCGCTAGGGACTGCTCATTGGTATTCAACGCCCTTGGCGACCCCAACAGGCAAGATATTTTGATAATGCTTGAAACGGAAGGGCCGCTCAACGTCCTACAGATTACTGAACGGCTGAATCTGGCTCGCCCAACTATCTCCCACCACCTAAAGATTCTGAGTAATGCTGGCCTGCTCAGATCTACTAAGAAGTCTCGTGAGATTTACTATGAGTCTGAGTGGTCAGATGCCTCAAAGAATCTCAAAAAATTCATGAAACTCCTCTGGGATTGCTAGTTGACGGCACTTAAATAGGTTGATAAGTTTCGACTCATCAACGCATCAAGTACCTCAGGAGGCTCCTCATGTCATTTTCAATAGCTAAAACCCCATCACTTAAAGGCAAGACTGCGCTAGTTACTGGTGGCAATATCGGTCTAGGTTTTGAAACGGTTAAGGCTTTAGCCTCTAAAGGTGCTCATGTACTTCTCGCCGCTAGAAATGAAGAAAAGGGCAAGGCGGCAGTTGCAGAAGTTCAAAAGCTCATACCAAATGCCCAAGTAGAACTACTTCGCTTGGATCTTGCCTCTCAGCGCAGTATAAGAGCCGCAGCCTCAGAAGTTGGTAACAAGTTCAGCCAATTAGATTTTTTAATTAATAACGCTGGAATTATGGCCATGCCAGAGATGAAAACTGAGGATGGCTTTGAAAGTCAGTTTGGAGTTAACCATTTAGGCCATTGGAGCTTAACTGCCCTACTGATGGACAACTTAAAGGCGGCAGATGCTGCTCGAGTTGTCACAGTTACAAGCACCGCACATCACTTGATCTGGAATGTTAATTTCGATGATCCGCATATGCGTAGAAAATACTCAGCATGGAACGCATATAGCCAATCTAAGCTTGCAAATTACTATTTCGCTTTAGGCTTACACAAAATGTTTTCCGCTAGAGACGAAAAGATGAAGAGCTTTTTAGCCCATCCAGGTCTTTCTCATACAAATCTCCAAGTTAAGACCTATGAAATGGGTGCTGGCGGTTGGGCGGGAGGTTTCTTCAAGAATCTTGCCGCAAAAACAGGAATGTCCCCTGAAGATGGAGCTCTACCCCAAATTAGGGCGGCATTAGATCCACATGCAAAGAGTGGGGAGTTTTATGCTCCACGATTTGTGACGACCGGATCCCCAGTAAAGCGACCTGTTCTGCGAACTAAAAATCGACGTAACATTGAAAAACTTTGGGATCTTTCCGAACAAGAGACTGGCATTTCACTGCAGGTCTAAATCAATAAATTAAAAGAAGAGTCGCCCTATAAGCCGGATTTTTCCGCCCAAAAAATTATGGCTTCAGGGTTCCAATCTTTAGCTTTTCTAGCCACATCTCTGGCTCTTGCTGCCCTGAGTGCTCCCCAAGGTAATCCTCGCTGGCATTTGTTCCGCACATTTCTTTAATCGCTGAGCTTCCTGCTGGATGGCGACTCACAAAACTTGTTACGTCATAGACATTTTCACCGACAATTGTCCAGCAATCAGAACTTGAGTTATGTGTTCGAACCTCAGCCAATGAGATCTCTTTGGAATTTGAACCTTCTTGGTCTTTGGCAAAAGCGTATCTGTCTTTCCACACACT
>CAZCQR010000051.1:0-6116 GCA_964500885.1 uncultured Clavibacter sp. | reverse complement strand
GGACTTGAAAAAGTAACTCTTACTTTCTAGTTAGAAGCCTTAGAGTTAAGACATGCGAGCACTTATAACTGGCGCAGGCGCACCTGGTGGAATTGGTTTCGCAATTGCACGCTCTCTAAAAGAGAGCGGTGCCACCGTTTTTATTACCTCAACAACAGAGAGAATTCACGAGCGAGCGGAAGAATTAGGTGTGACAGGTTTAATCGCAGATCTAACAATTCCCGAAGATTGCAGACGAATAATGAATGAAATTGGTGAAATTGATATTTTGGTAAATAACGCCGGTATGACAAGTCTCAATTCACCACTTGGATCGGATGAAGCAAGTGCGTTGACCGATGTTACGAACGAAGCTTGGCAACGCGGTATGCAAAGAAATCTTGATACTGCATTTAATTTAACTAAAGCTGCGTTACCCGCGCTGCGAAAATCTAAATCAGGACGGATAATTATGATTGCTAGCGTTACTGGTGGATTGATGGCGATGGCGAAACAACCGGTTTATGCAGCAGCTAAAGCAGCTCTTGTGGGCTTAACTAAATCGATCGCACTTGATGAAGCAAAATATGGAATTACTTGTAACGCAGTTCTGCCAGGTTGGATTGGAACAGATACCCAAAGTGCGCACGAACAATTGCAAGGAATGAAAACACCACTAGGCCGCAGTGGAAAGCCAGCAGAAATAGCTGGATTGGTTACTTGGTTAGCTTCAGAGAGCGCGGGATACATGACGGGGCAAGCGTTAGTTGTCGATGGTGGAAATTCCATTGCAGAGGAACGTAGCTAATGAAGATTCGCCCTGCTAGAAAAGATGAAGCGCAGATAATCTTGCAATTGATCAAGGATTTAGCTGAATACGAGAAGGCGCCGGATCAGGTCGAAGCAAGAGAAAAAGAGATCCTAAATACGATCTTTGCGGAGAATCCAAAGGTATTTTGCGATTTAGTGGAAGTTGATAATCAGATTGCTGGAATGGCAATCTGGTTCTTAAATTATTCAACATGGCAAGGTAAACATGGGATTTATTTAGAAGATCTATTCATTAAACCTGAATTCCGCGGCAAAGGTTATGGAAAAGCTTTACTGCAACATTTAGCAAAGATCTGCAACGATCGTGGTTACGGCAGATTTCAATGGTGGGTACTTGATTGGAACTCGCCTGCAATCGAGTTTTATCGATCACTTGGCGCAGAGGCTATGTCAGAGTGGACGGTATATCGAGTATCTGGCAAACCACTAGAAGATTTAGGTAGTTAATTCTTAATCGAATAACCCCACGCAAGGCTTGCGGCAATCGCTACCCAGATTTGATAAGGAAGCAAGGCGATTCCCATTGCAAGGGAGGCTTTAAAAGTTAGATAGGTAATTGGCAAGGTAAAGAGCGCTGTTAGCGCCAACGAGATTGCTGCGATTTGTAATTGATGCGGAACATAAAAATGATAAGCCCACGAAAGTGCAAATACCACTGATATTGCAAAAGCAGCTAGCCAGATTGTTACCTGAGTTTTGGTTAATGAATTTGAAATTCGAACTGCTGCAATTCCAAGAACAACAAAGTTATATGGCCAAATTAAGCCAAAAATAAAACTTGGTGGTTGCCAACTTGGACGATTTAGCGATGCGTACCAACCTGGTGAACTATTCACCCAGATACCCGAACCGATTGCATAAATAAAAACTATGGCAACGCCAATAATTGCCGCTGCGGTTCGAAACTCCATTGCAAGAGATTAGCCTTATCCGGTGGCCCGCAACCTAATAAGTATCGAAAAGGTCTCAAAAGCCTTTGATGAGGCCTTATTGAATGAGGTTTCGCTGGGAATTTCTGAGGGCGAGCGGATCGGAATCGTCGGGCGAAATGGTGGCGGAAAATCAACGCTTCTTAAATTATTGGCCGGAATTGACCAACCAGATAGCGGAAGAATCACGAGCGCGAATTGGGCAAGAATTGGAATTCTCCATCAGGTTGATAATAACTTTCCAGGTTTAGTTCGAGATTTTGTTGTAGGTAGCAAGAAGACTCATGAGTGGGCAAGTGATGCAGGAGTTCGGGAAATCTTTAGCGGTTTATTCGGTGGATTTTCCAGCGAAGTTTTAGATCGTGCATACAACTCGCTATCAGGTGGTGAGAAACGACGGGTTGGAATAGCAAAACTTCTAATCGAACCACTTGATTTAGTTTTGCTAGACGAGCCAACAAATCACTTGGATATTGAGGGCGTCGCCTGGCTCGCCGGACATATTCGGAAACGACGTGATTTAGCAGTAGTTGTCGTAACTCACGATCGTTGGTTTCTCGATGAAATTGCCGACCAGACCTGGGAAGTAGTTGGTGGCGAAGTTTTGCAATATGAAGGTGGTTATTCGGCTTATGTTCTATCTAAAGCCGAACGTGCTCGCCAAGCAGCCGCCGAAGATGCGAGGCGAAATAATCTAATTCGAAAGGAATTAGCTTGGCTACGTCGAGGTGCACCGGCTCGAACTTCAAAACCAAAATTTCGCGTCGATGCAGCTAATCAATTAATTGCAAATGAACCAGCGCCGCGTAATCAAGCCGAGTTATTGAATTTTGCGACTAATCGGTTAGGAAGCAAGGTAATTGAATTACATAAAGTGCGATTAACGATTGGCGAAAATACTTTAATTGATTCACTCGATTGGAATATTGCGCCAGGTGATCGAATTGCAATCGTTGGTTTTAATGGCTCCGGTAAAACAACGCTGATGCGAGCGCTCTCAGGCGAATATAGATTTACGGCAGGCAAGATGCAGGTTGGACCAACAGTTAAACGCGCCTTTCTTTCGCAGCATCTCGAAGAGTTAAATCCAGCTTGGCGAGTTTTAGAAGCGGTAGAAAGGATTGCGCTACAAGTTGAATTGGGTGGCGGAAGAGAATTATCGGCATCCCAATTATGTGAACGCCTTGGCTTTGATTTTGGCGGACAACAAAGGCTCATCCGTGATCTATCTGGTGGCGAGAAACGTAGATTGCAATTGACTCGCTTACTTATGGGAAGTCCTAATCTGTTATTACTTGATGAACCTACAAATGATTTAGATGTCGAAACGCTGGCCGCCCTTGAAGATCTTCTTGATTCATTTGCTGGTGTACTTATTGTGATCTCACACGATCGATATTTTCTCGAGCGTACCTGTGATCGGTTTTATGGCCTACTTGGTAATGAAGAGCTTCGAGATTTACCAAAGGGAATTGAACAATATTTAGAACTTCGCGAAGCTATTCGCGAACGAGAACTTGCCCATAAAGTAGAGAAAGGTATCTCCAACGCTGCTGAAGAGAGATTAATTAAGAAAGAGATAGCCAAACTCGATAAACAGATCGCCAAAGTTGTTGCAGAGGAAGCGGCGCTAAAGGCAGAAGAGGAAGCAGCATCCTTTGATCATCAACGCTTACTTGAAATAAGTGAGAAGTTACGGGAGGTATCATCGCGCCGTCAGGAATTAGAGAATCAATGGTTGGAGCTAAGTGAGCGAATCGGGCAGTAAGACACTTCGCCTCGATGCGCTGGCCGCAATTTCTGGGGTAATGATTGCGCTACAGGCTCGCGCTAATGGCGAGCTCTCACTTCGCTTAGATAATGCACCGCAGGCAGCGTTGATTTCTTTTTCATCAGGGTTAATTTTCATCACTCTTTACGCCCTATTCAGTAAGAAAGTAAAGGGCGGACTAGCGAAAATTAAGGGCGCTGCGTCTAGAAAAGAATTACCAAAGTGGCGCTTACTTGCTGGCGCACTTGGTGGTTGCTTTGTTGCGCTACAAACCAGCATCGTGCCATTAATTGGAGTTGCTCTCTACTCAGTTGCCTCTATTGCTGGGCAGACTGGCACATCACTTTTAGTTGATCGAATTGGTCTTACCGGTGGCGGGCCAAAGTTAATTTCACCAAGAAGAGTTGCTGCTGCAGTAATTACCATTTTGGCAGTTCTGGTTTCGGTCTGGGATAAGTTAGCCGGAATAGATTTTTCACATCTCTCGGTAGTTTTTGCGGTACTTGCCGGTGCCTTTGTTGGCGTACAGCGCGCTCTTAATGGTCAAATTAATGAATATTCGCAGGAAAGTTATGCAACTTCATTACTTAACTTTATTACCGGAACTTCATTCTTAATTATCTTTATTGGGTTATTAGTTATCACCGGTCAAAATGAATTACAACCATTACCAGCAGGTCCGTGGTGGATTTACACCGGTGGCGTTATCGGGGTTATTTACATTGCATTTACCGCGCTAATTGTCCAACATCTTGGCGTTTTAACTTTTACGCTATTTAGCGTTGGTGGCCAATTAATTGGCTCATTGTTACTTGATCTATTTGTACCAAGTGAAGGTATTTCGGTGAGTTGGTATTTAGTATCCGGTATTGCAATGACTTACTTAGGTGTTGTAGTTGGCGGAGTCCGTCAATCGCGACGAGCGCGAATATAATTCCTGATAGTTATTGCAATTGTTAAGACGATAAAGAAAACCGCGATCGCGCGAGATGAATCTTTAAGAACTGGAATTGAAGCTGCGTAATAGCCAAGTAAGGTAATACCGACTCCCCAGAGCAATGCGCCTAAAGCATTCGCTGCTAAGAACTTGTAGTAATTCATCTTTCCAATACCGGCAATTGGGGGCATAAAAGTTCTGATCCAGGGGTAGAACCTGGCAAGGATTACTGCGCTCCAGCCATATTTTTCATAAAAGGCTTCAGCGCGTACCACCATCTTCTTTATCCGTGGTGAATCTTTCTTCTCAAGGTATGACCTGCCATATTTTCGCCCTAAAACATAGCCAAATTGATCGCCAATAAATGCACCTAAAAAGATAACAAAGACCAAGAAAACTATATTTACATCATCTCTAGTTGCGGCGACTAAACCAGCTGCAAAGAGAATGGAATCGCCGGGCAAGAAAAAGGCAACCAAGATTCCAGTCTCAACAAAAATTAATAAACCTAAGAATAGATAGATGAAGAAGGGGCCGGCTGCATCAAGATATTGCGTTGCCCAATCGGCAATACTCAAGAACAATCCTTAACTGCAGCAGCAACAGCCTTTACAACATTTTGATCAAAGACACTTGGCACAATAAATGATGCATTTAGTTGGGCATCGCTTACACAACTTGCAATTGCCTCAGCGCATGCCACCAATAATTCATCAGTAATCTTCTTAGCGCCAGCATCAAGTAAGCCACGGAAGATTCCTGGGAAAGCTAGAACATTATTAATCTGATTTGGTTGGTCGCTTCTGCCGGTTGCAACAACGGCGGCATGCTTGCGCGCTAAAACTGGATCAATTTCAGGATCTGGATTTGCAAGGGCAAAGACAATTGCACCCTTTGCCATTGATGCCACATCTGATTCTTTAAGAACATTTGGTGCGCTAACCCCGATAAAGACATCAGCGCCTTTCATAGCTTCTGACAAAGTGCCATCAAATTGGGTGGTGTTACATTGTTCGATAAACCATTTACGCATCTCATTATCTGCTTTGCGTTTCTTATTGATTACACCTTCGCTATCAAAGCCAATAATTTCTTTTGCACCCGCTAATTTCAATAATCTGGCAATCGCAGTACCTGCAGCTCCGGCACCATTTAAAACAATGGTGCAATCACTTAACTTCTTATTTACTAATTTAAGACCATTTCGCAGCGCAGCCAAGACCACAACTGCAGTTCCGTGTTGATCATCATGAAAAACTGGGATATCTAATAACTTGCGCAATCTTGCTTCGACTTCAAAACAACGTGGCGCTGAGATATCTTCTAAATTAATTCCGCCATAAACCGGAGCAATTAATTGCACAGTCCGTACGATTTCATCAACATCTTGCGTATCAAGACATACTGGCCAAGCATCAACATCGGCAAAGCGCTTAAATAACGCTGCTTTTCCTTCCATTACCGGCAGAGCTGCTGCCGGACCAAGGTTGCCCAAACCAAGAACAGCAGAACCATCAGTAACAACCGCAACGGTATTTCGCTTTATTGTTAAACGCCGTGCATCGGATGGATCCTTTGCAATTGCCTGACAGATTCGGGCAACTCCTGGCGTGTAAGCACGTGATAAATCATCACGAGTCTTTAATGGAACTTTAGATTGAATTTCAAT
>CAZCQR010000050.1:0-6333 GCA_964500885.1 uncultured Clavibacter sp. | reverse complement strand
TTGGGTTATGCAGGTATTGGGCATTTAACAACTAGTCGGCAAGAGTTTCAGGCGCAGGTTCCGAATCTGTTAAAGGATTATGCAGATTTTGTTGTTGTGGCATCTGGGGTAGTTGAGATTGTTTTGGGACTTGCTTTGGTGGGGTTGTGGAAGTACCGAGTGCAGGTGGGTTGGGTAGTGGCTGCGTTTTTTGTGGCGATCTTTCCGGGAAACATCTCGCAGTATGTAAACGGTGTTGATGCATTTGGTTTAGATAGCGATACATCGCGCTTGGTGCGGTTGTTCTTTCAGCCGTTGTTGGTGGTGTGGGCGTTGTGGAGTACTGGGGCGTGGCAAGGGCGAAAGAAGAAGAGCGTTGTTACAGAGCGTGATGATTTAGAGGAAGACACTATCTACGGATAGTTAGTTCAGTTTGCTGTATTGGTAACTAAGGGATGCAGCTATTGCTACCCAGATTTGATAAGGGGCAAGTGCGATTCCGATTGGGATTGATGTTCTAAAGGCGATGATCAGCATTGGGATTGTTAAAGCGGCTGTTGCTGCAAGTGCGATTGATGCAAGGCCTAAATTGTGTGGGCGATAGAACTGGAAGGCCCAGGTAAGTGCGCAAGCAACAGAGAGAGCGAAGAAAGATAGATAGATCAATGTGGTTGTGGTCGTTGCGCGTTGTGCGATGGTGACCGCTGCGATTCCAAGAACAATAAAGTTATAGGGCCAGATGATTCCAAAGATGAAATCTGGTGGCTGCCATGCTGGTTGGTTGAGCGAGCGGTACCAACCATCGCCGGTGTTAACCCATAGACCTGAGCCGATGACGTAGATAAAGACCAGCGCTATGCCTGCAAAAGCGGTCAGGTTTTTCATACCGCTGATGCTAGTGGGATGGTTTCTCCGCCGCTAGCTGCTCCAGTTGCCTTAGCTTCTCTCGAAGGTGAGCAATTTCGTCTTCGGTTACTTTTCCATCGGCAGTGATGTCATCAACTTCATGGACAATGACGTCGATTTGTTTCAATTTCTCGATACGTTCACGGTTTTCACTTCGAGCCTCATCCATAGCATTAAGCACAATTCCAATGAATACGTTTAGAACTGTGAAAACTACGATGAAGATGTAAGACAGGAAGAATGGAAGTGCTAACGGGGTGACAAGAATGGCTTCTTCCAAATAGACGGGGAAGTTTTCGAGCGTGAGCAGAATGAACAGGGTAGTAAGTGCGATTGAGATGTCTCCCCAATGAACTGGCAATTCATCCCCAAGTAAATACACGCCAGCCATTCCGTAGATAAACAATGCTAAGAAGATCAGAACGCTCATACTGAGCAGCGGTGGGATAGATCTAACGATAGAAAGCGTAAGAACTTTTACTTCTGGTAAGAATCTGAAAATACGAATCAGGCGAAGTAATCTCAGCAAGCGCAGGATGACTGTTTGCCCTGCAAATATTGGTGATAATGCCACGATCAAGAAGTCGAAAACATTCCAACCTCTACGGAAGAACTCCCAAGGTTTTTTACCATAGGAAATCATGCGAAGAATTAACTCGGCGGTATAGACATAAAGTGCCAGACGGTCGAAAGCTTCAAAAGATTGGCGAGCCCCATCTGAAATGCCAGACATGGTTAGTAAGCCAAGTGAGATCGCATTCAAGAGAATGACAAAGGCAATACTTAATTCAAAAGCTGAGCTGTAAACAATTCTTGAAAGCCAGAAGATTCTGTAATCTGGGATTTCTATAACTTCTCCGTAAGCCTTGACTTTGCGCATCATCTCTCCATGATCAGTCATTGAATTTATTGTCATTAATTGTTCAGGATTTTCGTTGACTGTGAGGCGGCTGAGTGGTCATACTTCTGGCAAATACGGGCTAAATACCCGAAAAGGGAGGTCATACTGTGGGTGCGTGTGCAACATGTGGGGGCAAGGCTGGGTTTCTTGCTACGGAATGTGGCTCTTGTCAGAGCACCAGAATTGCCGCTGAATCCAAACAAGCGAGTGCACAGAAAGAGGCCAGAGAAGCAGAACGCCAGGCACACATTGCAGCAGAGCACAGCCGGATTATTAAAGATGTAAAGGCTGGATTTAAGTGTTACTTACACAAGACTGAATACATCAATGTAGATTCAGAAATCACCGGAGGCTCTTTCGAATTTGGCGAATATGACGATTCGAATGTACGTCTTTCTGGTCTTGAAGGATGGAAAGTTGTTGGACTGGTTCCTAGGACTTTCGGAACTTTGTTACAAAATACAACAGGAATGAGCTCGGTTTGGGCCGGTGGTATTGGCGGAATTGTTTCAGGCGCTTATGTGTTAATGGAATTAGAACTGACTCCTGCAAATGTGGACACACTCAGTTCTGAAATTGAGGAATACTTACAAGAAACCGTTCGATAACTCTATTTGCTTTGCTTGCCGGCTGCGAAGATTATGCTTCCAAGGGCCATGGCAACCCAGTGAGAATAATTGTAAATAGCATCTGGTAAATAGATACCAAACCAGTCGTAATAGACATCGACTTCTTGCATGCTCATGATGTAATCAAGTCCACCCCACATGAAAAGCAGAACTCCGAAACCCTGCACGATTTCCCCCTTATGTAAGAGTCTTACATGAAGAGACTTGCTTACTGCATGCAAGCCTCTTCATGAGACCATGGTTTTATTCTTCAGCTTTAACCAATCGGCCTGTCATAACCCAACGGGTGCTTGAGAAAGACCAGACTGATCCCTTTTGAACGTACTTATAGTTATCAACAGCGTTTGCGCCCTGAGCGATAGCTTGATCAGCCAATCTTTCTTTGAGTATTTCAATTGAAATATTCTGCCGATCTGAAGTCGCTGAGCCCTCACCAATAACTTTTGCAGTAGCAATCTGCCCTTCGGTAAAGAAAATACCTTTGAGCTCAGTGCCCTTGCGTCCGTATTTCTCGATCAATTTATACGTCCTTGGCGAGGAAGATAACTAGTTCCTGGCGGCCGCCACCGAAAGATGGGAATTCGGCGGAAACAACGCCAGTTACTTCCCAACCCTCTTTTGCAAGAGCGTTCAATGCTTCTTCTACTTTCTCCGGATTGAACTTTCCTCCGAAAGCACGATCCTTTTGCGTCATTACTTTGTAAATCTTCATGATTCTCCTTTAGCTAGACTTGAAATGAGCCTAGTACCGGGTTTTGTAAAAAGTAATGCTTTAGAATGAAAATTGATCTTTCTTCAAAAAATCTGACCATTCATTTTGGACGCAACACCCATCGCAAACTTTTGAGTATTTCTGTTTTCATGTGGGTGATGTTCTACCCTTGAAGCAACCTACTCAAAGGAGAGATTTATGGGCAACGCAATTTCTGCTTGTTTTAAGAAGTATGCAACTTTCAGTGGAAGAGCTAGTAGAAGTGAATACTGGTTTTTCTATTTGTTCTACATCATCGTCTTTATCGTAGGCTTGGTTGTTGCCGGAGCAGTCGGAAGTGCAAATTTGCAGTACCTGTTTATTGTTCCTCTTTGGCTTCCACTTTTTGCCGCAGGTATTCGTCGTATCCACGATACTGGTCGTTCAGGTTGGTTTATTTTGGTTCCGATTTATAACCTGATTCTGATGTGCACACCAAGTAATCCAGGAACAAATAAATACGGAGATCTCTAGTCATAAAAGTAAAAGCCCCGACAAAGGTCAAACTTTGCCGGGGCTTTTACTTTTAGAGTCCTAGTACCAGGTGGTTGGGTCAGAAGCAAAGAAGGCAATGATTCCAATCAGAATTATCATGAATAACGCAGTTGCTGCGTAGCCAACAATTATTCCAGCCATCGCAAACCCAGTGTGTGATGTATTTCCAACACTCTTTAGCTTGCCCCATGCAATATGTCCGATAATTGCCCCAATAAATGAAAGAAATCCAGCAGTCATAAATATGCACGAAACAGATATGGCCAAAGATGCAATTGCTAAGTCCTTGGCTTTTTGCTCCTGATTATCTACAAATTGTTCAGCCATAGCTAAATCCTAACTAGAGTAAATCAAAATCAAAATGGTAGAGAGCGACTGCTTGAACGTTACCTTGAAACTTACGCTTCATTAACGATTGCAGTTTTTACCCAGTAATCACGCAAGGAGCGCTGATTCTTCGTGAAGTAAAAGACGATTTCAACGATGAACCAAGCGATGAAGGCAAGCCCACTTGTCAGTGCTGAAGCAGTCCATACAGTGATTGGTACTAGACCTTCACGGATTCCCATATGTCCCCAGGTTGCAGAACGACCATTAGTGAAGTTGATTGTTCGCAATTTAAGAATCTTCTTTGCCGGAGTTTGGCCTTCTCCCCAGACAATGAAGGACCAGATTACCCAGCCAATTCCTAAAGTAATCACGGCCAGGACCATATCCAGAACATACGCACCTAAGCGGTGTTGAAATGATGCATAACGTAGATTCGGTTGATTTGTATTAGTTGTAAATTCATCAGTCATTGGAAAATCGTACACCTTTCGGATTACAAGAGAATAGATAAAGAATTCGACACGAAGAATAACTTTAGCGACAGCTCACCTGTGTGGGTATAGGTCTAAAACTCTCCCCAGACATAGGTTGTTGTGTATGTCGTTTTATAGTGTTTAGAAATGTCATAGACATTATCTGAGGTGTAAACAGTGAAATAGTCCGCAATTAAAGGCAAAGTTTGGTTCAAATAGACTTCAAAATTCCTTTCAGCGTTCTTGCGTTTGTCACCTAGAAATCTGAATAATGTGAATTCATCACCTTTTACGGTTTTTACTGTCATGTAAAGGTAAAAATGTTCGAACTCTGTCACACCATTATTAGATCTACCGTTGTAACCCTCACCGAAGGTTAAATCCTTAATGTTTTGTCCCGAAATCCAGCGTGGCTGTGCGCCGTGTGTTAGATCTACCTGAAGTATGCCATCTTCGCAAAAGTGCCAGTGCACATCGGCAGTTGTCTTCTGTTCATTGCTAAAGTTGTAAATGCTGGCGACAACTTGCTTGCGAAGCATTCTTGGTGGCAAAAAATATTCGACCATTCGAGTCACGCTTGCGCCACCCAGATAGCCCTTTGACCATGAATTCTCCTGATGATTATATAGATCGATTGTCCGCGCTTCTCCAACTGTGTCATGACATAGTGCAGTAGCAATTGAATTGTCTTCTTCGTTCTCCTGTGCTTCTACAGTTTTCAAATAATTTTGGTACTTATTCTGCGCAATTTCTTCTAGATTTGGGAAGAACAATTTAGGGAAATATAACTTCTTAAACTCACTGTGACTGTAATAGATGTCAAGACCTGATGCAGATGTGAAATGGAGATACACATCATAGCCAGATGCCTCTTGCACCATTTTCATAAGAATGTCCGTATAGGTTTCTTGATCAATTTCCAACTCAGTGTCTTCCAGAAAAACAAGAATCATGTTTAAAAAATTAACGGATATCGAGCCACGCATAGCCCATAACTGGCTCTTTGATTCTGGAGCTAAAACAATTGACAAGAACTCTTTTTCTTTTTGCGTAACAACATCTAGTTCAGCCATTTCTCTCATAACTTCCTCGGTACTTGATGTTTCCAAGTCAATTAGAGCAATGTGAGATCTGCCTAAATACTTCGTAAATGCACTTTCAACTATTGCATATGCATCACTTTCCGAACACAGAGGGTAACTTGCAAGGTCACTTACGAGATTAGACGCTTTGCGACGTTCATTCATGTCAGAGATGCCTTGCTTGGCTTCATCAATCTTTGACTTAACGCCCTTTAGAAATCCCATATCTGCCTCCAATTGCTGTCGTGACTTCTTAAGTGCTTCACTTCCTGAAAAGTAATTCTCAGCCTGGTAATTCGTCAAGAGTCACTAATTCAAATGGGTAAGGTGAAAGCGACTTAACGGAGGCAGGATTTTGAAAATAGACCAGTCACTTTGGCAAACATCCGATTAATTAGGGCCATTTTTATTGGGCAATGAAGGCTTGGGTTCTAGAATTGAGGGTATTCCGGCATGGTGTGAAAAACTCGAGGAGCCCTAATGTTTAAGTTATCTAAGGCCAAATTCCGCGCATCGTTAATCGTGATGCTGACGATCTTCTCGCTCAGCTCCACCATGGTGCCAACTTCGGCCTTAGACCTTGGCGCGAAAGCTAAGTACATCATCTCTGTAACGCCATCAGCCAAAGCTGCAATTGAAGCAACGGTTGCTAAAAATGGTTGGAAGATTGATAAGAAGTACAACTATGTTTTTGATGGCTATACCGTTGAGCTTCCTAAATTAGTTGCAGGATTACTTGCAAAGATTCCAAATGTTTTAACGGTTGAAGAAGATCGCGAAGTTCTTG
>CAZCQR010000049.1:0-6412 GCA_964500885.1 uncultured Clavibacter sp. | reverse complement strand
AAAGAAGAGAAGAAAAAAGAGGACGAAGGCCAGTAAACGTCTCATCTCTTTATTGACGAAGGGCAGAAAAAGCTTTGAAAAGCCGTGGGACTATGCCACTTCTCGATCATCTAAGGGAATTACGTGGTCGAATAATCAAATCTGCGCTTTTCATCTTCCTCTTTGCAATATTTGGCTGGACCTACTACACCCAAATTATTGAAACCCTAGCAGCGCCAGTTTGCGATCTAAAGAATTCGACGAATTCTCAGAATTGCGGAGCCCTGTATATCTCGGGAGTTCTCGGTCCTCTTAATCTGCAATTAAAAGTTTCTTTTCTTTCCGGAATTATCCTTTCTGCGCCATTCTGGCTTTATCAAATCTGGGCATTTATAGCTCCCGCCTTAACTAGAAAAGAAAAGCGAAACTCAATTCTCTTTATAGTCTCTGCAACGCCGTTCTTTGCAGCCGGGGCATTCTTGGCCTATTCAATTCTCCCCATTGCAATCCGCGTTCTATTTGGGTTTACACCTGAAACACTCGGAAACTTAGTCCGCTTTGATGATTATTTAGATTTCGTCCTTCGATTAATTCTTATCTTTGGTATCGCATTTGAACTGCCAGTTTTCTTGGTATCTCTCAATTTGGTTGGCGTCTTAAGCGGGAAGTCGATTCTTAAACCTTGGCGGTTCGCTATTTTTGGAATTACTTTTTTCGTAGCCGCATTTTCACCAACTGCAGATCCACTATCCATGGCAGCTCTAGCGGTGCCTCTCATACTTCTTTATTTCGCAGCAGGTGGCATTGGATTGTTAGTTGATAAGCGTAGAGCAAATAGATTGGCAAGAATAAGTGACCAGTCTCCTTCTGCCATTGATGAAACATTGCCAATCGACAATCCTGAAGCAATCTAGATATGTACCTGCTTCTCTGCAATCCGACTTCTGGCGGAGGTAAAGGTGAACAGCTCAAAAATCTAGTCATGGAAGAGTTAGCGTCGCAAAATGTTCAATTTCTAGATGTATCAGGTTCCAGCTTTGAAAGCGCGACAGTCAACTTGAAGAACGCTGTCGGAAACCTTAATGTTGATGGAGTTATCGCAGTTGGTGGCGATGGAATAGTTCATCTAGCTATACAGATTCTGGCTAAAACATCAATTCCGTTGCTATTGATTCCAGCGGGTACAGGTAACGATTTTGCAAGAGTTCTACAACTTAATTTGAAAGATCCGCTAGAAAATCTCCGGAGAATGAAGAAAGATCCGACTGATATCGATTTAGGACTTGTAGATGGCAGGTATTTTGCCGAAATACTGAGTACGGGTTTCGATTCAATTGTTAATGAACGAGCTAATCGAATCCGATTCAACGGAAGATGGAAGTACAACTTAGCTATGCTTCTGGAATTGCCAATCTTTGAGCCTCGAGAGTACATATTTGAAATCGATGGCCACTCCTTCAAGACGCGAGCGATGTTGATTGCGATAGCGAATGGCTGTAGCTACGGCGGAGGTATGAAAGTTTGCCCAGATGCAAGAATTGATGATGGCATGTTCGACATAATGATTCTTCGGCCAGTTTCAAAATATGAGTTTTTAAAGGTTTTTCCAAAGGTGTATAAAGGAACACATATCAACCATCCTAAAATTGAAATTCTTCAAGGCAAGAAAGTAACAATAACTGCTGATGCAATTTCTTATGCTGATGGTGAACGGATTGGTGAACTTCCCCTAAATGCAAAGATAGAACCACGGGCGCTGAAGGTTTGGTGCTAGGTGTCACTTTCTCCCGCGGAGAGATATGCCGCTGCTAAAACTAGAAATCGATATCCAAAAACACAAGAATTTAGTGAGCAATTTGATTATTCCTTTGATGATTTCCAGATATCAGCTTGTAACCACTTAGAAGATGGTAAGAGTGTTCTCGTTGCTGCTCCAACAGGAGCTGGTAAAACCATTGTAGGTGAATTTGCGAATTTCTTGGCAATCAAAGATGGAGTGAAGTCGTTTTATACAACGCCGATAAAAGCGCTCTCTAATCAAAAATATCAGGAATTCACAATGCGATATGGGGAGGCAAATGTTGGGCTCTTGACTGGAGACACATCAATCAACGGAGAAGCGCCACTAGTTGTTATGACAACTGAAGTTCTGCGAAACATGATCTATGCCAGATCGACAGATATAGACAAACTTGGTTTCGTAATAATGGATGAGGTCCATTACTTGGCTGATCGGTTTAGAGGGGCTGTTTGGGAAGAGATATTGATCCACCTGCCAGAAAGAATCCAAATTGCTGCACTTTCCGCTACGGTATCTAATGCCGAAGAATTTGGAGATTGGTTAAAGACAGTTCGTGGCGATACAGAAATAGTCTTGAGTGAGTTGAGACCTGTACCTCTCTATCAACATATTTTGATTGGCAATCGATTGCTTGATTTGTTTGTCGATGATGGGAGAGTTAATCCAGAGATTATACGACTCGAGAAAAACTCAATACGTTCAATTCCTGGAAAACATTATAGAAGTTCGGGTCGCTCCCATTCGTCAGTAAAACAATTGCTCCGGCCAGATATCGTTGACTTGCTTCAAGAACGAGGCTTTATACCGGCGATTTTTTTCATATTTTCAAGAGCCGGTTGCGATGGCGCTGTTGAGCAGTGTTTGAAAGCAAATATCTATTTAACTAATAAGGAAGAAAGAATACTGATTCGCGAGACCATCGAAAGGCGCACCTCAGAATTGCCACATGAAGATTTTGGAGTTCTAAAGTTTCATGAATGGCAAGAAGCTGCCGAACGGGGGATAGCTGCACATCACGCTGGACTTCTCCCGCTATTTAAAGAAACTATTGAAGAGTTATTTCAACGAGGCTTGCTGAAAGTGGTATTTGCAACCGAGACGCTTGCGCTTGGAATAAATATGCCAGCTCGTACGGTATTTCTTGAAAAACTAATCAAATGGAATGGAGAGTCGCATTCGATAATTTCACCAGGAGAGTACACACAGCTAACTGGAAGAGCAGGACGCCGTGGCATTGATATAGAAGGAAATGCAATTGTCTTATGGAGTGAACAGATTGATAGCTCTCTTGCTGCCAGCTTGGCTAGTACCAGAACTTATCCACTGCGTTCCTCGTTTAATCCAACTTACAACATGGCCGCAAATCTGATCTCCCGTTTTGGCCGGGAGAAAGCGCGGGAATCGCTAGGTTCATCGTTTGCCCAATTTCAAGCGGACAGGAGCGTAGCTGGCATCCTGCGACAGATTTCAAAGAATGACGAAGTCATTCGAAATACACGTAACGATTCAATATGCCATTTAGGTGATTTCTCTGAGTATATGGACTTTCGAAGTGAAATATCTAAACGAGAACAGTTGATTAGATCAAGAGAAAAGAGGATTAAGCGATCGGATTTAGATCGTGAGATTGCGGATCTCAGACGCAATATGAAGTTGCATTCCTGTCATGGATGTCCAGAGCGCGAGGATCATGCTCGTATTTTTGAAAGGTTTAATCGGTTGATAAGGGAGACTGATGGCCTTAAATCTCGAGTACAAAATAGAACCAATTCGATACCGCGTACCTTTGACAAGGTTGTCGATGTCCTGGCTGAACTCGAATACGTCTCCGATGGGCAATTGACTAACAAAGGAAAAACTCTCTCACGAATCTATGCCGAGAGCGATCTCCTCTTAAGCGAAATGATTCATTCCAAAATTCTAGATCGATTAGGCCCAGCAGAACTTGCAGGTTTCATTTCTTCGCTTGTTTTTGAAGGAAGAGGAGAGCGAAGTCGCATCCCAAGAATTCCAAAGAACTTGCAAGATATTTTTGGAGAGACAAATCAGATGTGGCGCAAACTTGTTTTTATCGAAGAGGAAATCGGTTTGCCAACTCAACGTGAGCCAAACTTTGATTTGGCATGGAGTACCTATAAATGGTCAAGTGGTAATTCTCTACAGTCTGTTCTTCGGGAAACGGATGTACTTGTAGGGGACTTTGTAAGGAATATGCGCCAAATTATAGATCTCTTAAACCAACTCCGCGACGTGCAGAGAGATTTTGCTTCACCTATAACCCAAGCGATAAAGTCCATCGATCGTGGCGTTGTAACTTATTCAACGGTGACTTTATGACTTTGATGTTAATTGATAGCGCATCGCTCTGGTATCGGGCTTATTATGGAATGCCAGATACTTTGTTAGCGCCAAATGGTGAACCTATTAATGCAGTTAAAGGTTTCATTGATATGACGGCAAGATTAATTAATCAATATAAACCAGATCGCCTCGTTCTCTGTCTAGATGGTGACTGGCGACCGAGCTGGCGTGTTGAACTTTTTCCTGAATATAAAAGCAATCGCGTTCTTGATGATGGCGAAGAAGAAGAGCCAGATCTTTTAACTCCACAAATCCCGATTATCACCGATTTCTTTGACGCGATAGGAGTGCCATTGATTGGAGTCGATGATTATGAAGCGGATGATGTAATTGCAACATTGTCGACTACCGAGACCGGGCCAGTCAGAGTTGTCACGGGTGATCGTGATCTTTTTCAACTTGTGGATGATTCAAGAGATGTAAGAGTTGCTTACTTAGCAAAAGGCATATCTGCACATGAACTTGTCGATAGAGATTGGATTGCTAAGAAATACGAGATACCGGGGGAGCGTTACGGCTTCTTTTCCATGATAAGAGGAGATGCATCAGATAGGCTACCGGGCATAAAGGGAATTGGCGAGAAAGGAGCAGCTTTAATTGCTCAGAACTTTGAGACTATGGATGAATTGATAGAAGCTGCACTTAATTCAGATTCAAGATTAAAGCCGGCTCATCAAAAAAGGATATTAGAAAGCATTGATTATGCAAGAAATGCTACGCAGCTGGTTACATGCGTTAGAAATGTTCGCTTACCTAAAATATCCTTAAATTTGCCGATAAAACCTGCTGCAGTTAAAAAACTAGATGAAATTGTAAAAGATTATGGTTTAAAGACTAATTTCGAGAGATTGAAATCAGCGCTCGGATGGTGATTCTTAGATCTATTCTGGCGGGAGTATTACTTCTCTCTTCATTTGCACCTTTCAACATCTGGCCGGGAGTTTTTCTCGGATCTATTCTTCTTTTCCATCAGATTGTTGGAAGAAATTGGTTCCAACGGTTCTATCTAACCTTCATCTCCGCTTTGGCTTTCTTTCTTCCCTTGCTCCACTGGTCTAGTACATATGTCGGTTCAGTGCCATGGTTGATCCTTGCCGTTGGAGAATCTCTTCTATTTTCTATAATTTCTCTTTTCGCTTACAAAAGAGACGTCAAGTCTGTCTTCTTGTTTAGCGCATCCTTTGTATTGATTGAAATCCTTAGGATGAAGGCCCCCTTTGGCGGTTTCGGCTGGGGGAGAATCGGTCATACGCAAACCTATTTCCTAGCTAGCACATATCCGATTGTCGGCGTAACTGGAGTATCTTTCCTGGTTTTGATTATTAGTCTCTTGATTTATCTTATGAAATTTAGATTGATCTCAGTAGTTCTTCTATCTGTGGTCCTGGGTTCGAATCTGCCATCCGATTTGCATAAAGTTGGCACACTTCGAATTGCGGCAGTTCAAGGTGGAGTTGACCAATTAGGATTGAATTTTAATGAACGAGCGTATTCGGTTCTACAACGTCATGCGGACGTAACGCGGAATCTTGGAGAATCGTACGATTTGGTTGTCTGGCCAGAGAATGCTTCCGATATAGATCCTGTAAAGAACCTAAAGGCTCGAGAGATTATCCAGTCTTTATTGGCGGCGAAGGATTTTCCGCTTCTTGTTGGTGCAGTAGAACAGCGTCCCGGTGGTCCCATAAATTCATCTTTACTTTTTAACAGCAAAGGAGAATTGAAATCTCGCTATATAAAGCAAGATCTTGCGCCATTTGGTGAATACATACCTCTTAGAACGTTAGCCGAGTTCATTACTCCAGAGGCGAGATCTGTAAGAAATTTCATTCCTGGGAAAGAATGGACACTTCATTCCGTAAAAGACGCCGGATTGATCTCTGTAATTTGTTTCGAAATTTTGGATGATGATCACATAAAACATGGGGCAAGCCGGAGCGAAATAATCGTCAATCAGACAAATAATGCGACCTTCGGCCGGAGCAATCAGGCCGCACAACAACTCCAAATAGCTCAATCTCGAGCTGCCGAATTAGGTAGAGAGGTCCTATCAGTCAGTACAACGGGTTTCACTGCCCATATTGATACCCGAGGACGAATTCTTGAAGAACTTCCGCAATTCGATCCAGGATACTTAGAGGCAGATCTTCAAAGATATGAAGGTGAGACTCTCGCTAGCAGATTGAATAGTTGGCAATGGGTGGGATTTCTGTTCTTTTTAATGGCTATATCGCGTCCTCGGTATTTAGCCGATAATTGACATTATGTTAA
>CAZCQR010000048.1:5684-6757 GCA_964500885.1 uncultured Clavibacter sp. | reverse complement strand
CCTTACGTGGTGGGCGTAGCTCAGCTGGTAGAGCACCCGGTTGTGGTCCGGGATGTCGCGGGTTCAATCCCCGTCGCTCACCCCATTTTTCAAGATCAGATATTCAAGTGATGCATAACGCTCAACTCAACCGAGATCTCGGTAGAGCAACTCTCCGCTACGCAGATAGGCTTACTTTCTGTGACAGGTATGACTCCCGACAATAAATTCGGTGGCTCCTTTGGCCCCAATGAATGGCTCGTCGATGAGATGTATGAGCAATACCTGCAAGATCCAAATTCGATAGATGAGAATTGGCGAACCTTTTTTGCCGGTTACACTCCTGGCGCAACAACTTCAAATGGAGTTCAAAATTTAAATGGCGCTGGGATAAACGGTTCTGCTGGAAACGGTTCTGCTGGAAACGGTTCAAGAAATGCCACACCTCCAGTACCGAAGCGTGATCAGAAAAATGCAGCAACTCCACTTTCAAGTTCTGCAATCCAACAATCTTCTAACCTGCAACAAGTTCCAGCTCAACCTGTAACTCAACAACCATCAAACATTCCACAATCGCCGACAGCGCAAGTGCAGCAACCAGTTAATCAACAACTTGTAAGACCGGCACAGCAAGCAACTCCAACTCCGGCACAACCGGTTACAAAGCCAGTTCAAGAAATTGCATCACCATCGGCCGCAAGAATTGAACCGCTTCGTGGAGTTGCAAATCGAGTCGTACAAAGTATGGAAGCTTCACTTTCAGTTCCAACAGCTACTAGCGTTCGAGCGGTTCCCGCAAAACTAATGATTGATAATCGAACTGTCATCAATAATCACCTTAAGCGCGCACGTGGCGGAAAAGTTTCCTTTACCCACATCATCGGTTACGCCATGATTCGCGCACTCCGCAAGATGCCAGAGATGAATGTCTTCTTTACCGAACAAGATAGTAAGCCAGCAATTGGCCATCCAGAACATATAAATCTTGGTATCGCAATTGATCTGGCTAAAGAAGATGGTTCACGACAACTTTTAGTGCCTTCAATCAAAGGTTGCGAAGCGATGGACTTCGGTCAGTTTTGGGCAACTTACGA
>CAZCQR010000048.1:0-5584 GCA_964500885.1 uncultured Clavibacter sp. | reverse complement strand
ACTTCTACTTACGATCATAGAGTTATTCAAGGAGCACAATCTGGAGATTTCCTACGCACTATCCACGAACTTTTACTTGGCGAAGATGGTTTTTATGATGAAATCTTTGCTGCATTACGAATTCCATATGTTCCGATTCGTTGGCATGTTGATATGCAATTTGAGAGTGAGTCTCAAATCAATAAAGCAGCGCGCGTTCAACAACTAATCAATTCATATCGAACCTTTGGTCATTTAATGGCAGATGTTGATCCACTTGAATATCAACAGCGGATGCACCCTGATTTAGATGTAGTAACTCATGGTCTAACTCTCTGGGATCTCGATAGAGAGTTTGCAACTGGCGGGTTTGGCGGTCGTTCCTCGGCAAAACTTCGCACTATTTTGGGAACGCTCAGAGATTCTTACTGCCGCTCAATCGGCGTTGAATACATGTATATCGAGTCTCCAGAAGAGCGAAAATGGATTCAAGATCAGATTGAAGTTGGCGCACCTTTCTTCCAGCGAGAAGAGCAGTTACGCATCCTTCGTAAATTAAATTCCGCTGAAGCTTTTGAGAGTTTCTTACATACAAAATTCGTAGGCCAGAAGCGTTTCTCACTTGAAGGTGGCGAATCGGTAATACCGCTTCTCGACACCATCGCAAGATATGCAGCCAAGTCATCTCTTGATGAAGTTTGTATCGGAATGCCACACCGTGGTCGCTTAAATGTATTAGCTAATGTTGCTGGAAAATCTTATGGTCAAATCTTCCAGGAATTTGAAGGTCACTACCAAGAGAATTCAGTACAAGGTTCTGGCGATGTTAAGTACCACTTAGGAACATATGGCGATTTTGTTACTGAAGGTGGCGAGAAAACCAAGATTTATCTTGCGGCAAATCCATCACACCTAGAAGCGGTAAATCCGGTTCTTGAAGGAATTGTCAGAGCTAAACAAGATAAGAAGAATGTAAAGAATGCCTTCTCGATTCTCCCAGTCTTAATCCATGGCGATGCTGCATTTGCCGGACAGGGCGTAGTTGCAGAGACGCTAAATATGTCGCAACTGCGTGGTTATAAGACAGGCGGCACCATTCACGTAGTCATTAATAATCAAGTTGGCTTTACTACCTCGCCTGAATCTGCAAGATCTTCAAGATATTCAACAGATGTAGCAAAGATGATCCAAGCTCCAGTTTTCCATGTAAATGGCGATGATCCAGAAGCATGTGTGCGCGTTGCAAGAGTTGCCTTTGAATATCGTCAGACATTTAATAAAGATGTAATCATCGACATGGTTTGCTACCGACGACGTGGCCATAATGAAGGTGATGAACCAAGTTTCACCCAGCCACGTATGTACAAGATGATTGATAGCAAACGCACAACTCGAGTTCTCTATGCCGAAGCTTTAGTTGGACGTGGTGACATTACTCAGGAAGAAGCCGATGCGATTGCAAAGGAATTCCAGACGCAACTTGAAGGCATCTTTGCCGCAGTTCATGACAAGATGCCAGAAAAACCAGAGTTTGATCGTCTAGTCGAAGCCGATCCTCGACAAACTCCAACGGCAATTACCGAAGAGGTTGCTCGTAAGATCGCAGCAACACAGATTGCAATTCCAGAGAATTTCAAAGTTCATCCAAAGCTCTTGCCACAGCTACAACGTCGAGTCTCAATGCTTGATGATGGAACGATTGATTGGTCTGGCGGTGAGATGCTCGCCTTTGGTTCATTACTTCTTGAAGGTCATCCAGTTCGTATTGCCGGACAAGATGTTGGACGTGGCACATTCTCAAACCGCCATGCACTTATTCGCGACCATAACGATGGTAGCGAATGGATTCCGCTTCGAGCTTTACTTGCCGGTGGCGCTGATGAAGATCAATTTAATCACCAGTTCTTTGTCGTGGATTCTCTTCTCTCTGAATATGCAGCGATGGGATTTGAATATGGTTATTCATTAGAGCGAGAAAATGCTCTGGTTCTCTGGGAAGGTCAGTTCGGTGACTTTGCAAATGGCGCACAAACAGTAATTGATGAATTTATCTCATCATCTCTACAGAAGTGGGGCGAGCGATCATCACTAGTTCTCTTGTTGCCGCATGGTTATGAGGGACAAGGTCCAGATCACTCATCCGGACGAATCGAAAGATTCCTAACGCTCTGCGCTGAAAATAATATGACTGTTGCACAGCCTTCATCAGCTGCATCCTTCTTCCATTTATTGCGTTGGCAGATGAAGAATCCTGCACGCAAACCATTAATAGTCTTTGAACCTAAATCAATGCTTCGCCTAAAAGCAGCCGCATCCAAGTTAACTGATTTCACCGCTGGAAACTTCAAGCCATTTATTGGTGAAGGCTCTAATGAAATTGCTACTTCTGCAGAAAGATTAATCCTCTGTAGCGGAAAAATTTATTGGGAACTCTTAGCAGAGAGAGCTCGTTTGGGAGATAAGAAGACCGCGATTGCCCGGGTCGAACAACTTTATCCATTGCCAACTGGTGAAATGCTTGAGGAGATCAAGCGCTTTGCAAATGCGAAGATTCTCTGGGTACAAGATGAACCAGCTAACCAGGGACCTTGGCCATTTGTTTCGGCAACAATCCGTGAAGAGATTGGTAACCAATTAAGTGGTCGCGAAGTAATAAGAGTTTCGCGACGAGCTGCGGCAAGCCCAGCAACGGGAAGTGTCCATGTTCATGAAGAAGAACAGAAAGCACTCCTTGCAGAAGTTTTCAATAGCTAGCTATTTACTTTTCGCTTCCGTTTAAGAAGTAGACGCCCTTTAATCTCTTCACTCTTAATAAGTCCCCAGATCCGAGAATCATTCATTCGAGTAAGAACTTCTGGATCAGCGTTATCGCCCTCCACCCAGTAAGAGTCGCCCTCTTTCTTTGTAACTCTTTTGATGAAGAAAATTCCAGGCATCAAATCTCGCTCTATGAGTACTACATCATCGATTGATATATCTCTTGGAATATCTGAAAACATTTTAACTATCACCCGATCGCCAGATTTATAGGTAGGAGCCATGGAATCTCCACTTACCTTTGCTAATCGGTACGGTGCTAACCGGTATGGCCAAAACCACTTCATCAGCAAATTCTAGGGAAAGTCTTATCGATGCTCCTTGCAGGCGAAATGACCAGAAACCAAGTTCAGGATTAGCAGTTAAGGCCCCGAGAAGCGGGCGCTTGCAACCAGCGGTACTCTTTCGCCAGCACTTCAAGTAGAACTTACTGTGACTATTTGATTCTTTATCGAAATGAGGATGAAATGTTAACTCTCCACGCACATTGCGATCTTCCATGTGGTGTTTACGATCCAGCTCAAGCAAAGATTGAAGCTCAATCGGTAAAAGCTTGTATGGAGAAATATGCAGCTTCAAGCGATGCCGATTTCAAGTCACGCGCTGTATCAATTAAAGAGGCTCGCTCAAATATGGTTAAAGAGCACCTTTGGGTTCTGTGGACTGACTACTTTAAGCCCAACCACTTTGAAGCTTACCCACAACTTCATGGACTATTTAATGAAGCTACAAAATTAGCTGGCGCGGCAGGAACAAAAGGCACAAATGATGTTGCTGTTGCAGAGAAGTTAATTTCCAAAATTGATGAGATTGCAGAAATCTTCTGGGCTACTAAGAAGTAAAAGTTATTCTCTCGGCGCTTGCTGTGACATCACGGCAAGCGCTGCGCTTTTTGCTAAGTAAGTAACGCGATCAACTAGTTTACGAGAAACTGTTCCAGCAGCTACTAACCGTTCTCCGTCATGAATTTCAAATGCGAATTGCAGATTTCCATCAGCAAAAGCAGTACAGGTAGCCGCTCCTTGAATTTCAGATCCAATACCCACTGGATTATTTACTGACATTTCAAATGTTGAGGTAACGGTCGATTCGCCATTTTCTAGCATTTCAGCAATTGCTGAATTGCAAGAGCTCTCCATTAAAGTAACTAAGAAACTTGTTGAAAGAATTGCCATATCGCCACTGCCATGGGCCAATGCCGTATCACCGGGACGTACCACCATTTGTGATATCCCGACGGCGCCGATCAAGTTTTCTAATTGCATCAGGTTTAATCTAATCGGTAATCCCCTATTTCTCGGGTATCTTTACCGGAATGAGTTCATCTAAATACTCGATGGGTACCGGTGACACATATCAAGGGAACCTGATCCGCAGCTACTACCCAATAATTGCAGCGGTCTTCTGTGCACTTCTCCTTATCTCGAATATCGGAGCAACTAAATTTATTGATTTTGGCCCCATTAAGACCGATGGTGGCGCATTCCTATTTCCACTTACTTATATCTTGGGTGATGTACTAACTGAAGTTTATGGATTTAAGGCGGCACGTAGAGTTATCTTCACCGGATTTGGAATTGGAATCCTTGCTGGAGTTACATTCTGGTTAGTTCAAATCTCGCCTGCCGCAGATGGTTGGGAAAATCAGGCAGCATTTGAATCAATTCTTGGATTTGTTCCACAGATTGTTGCCGCTAGCGTTCTTGCCTTTTTATGCGGTCAATTATCAAATTCTTGGACATTGGTCTGGATTAAAAATAGAACAAGCGGAAAGAGGCTCTGGGCAAGGCTAATCGGATCAACAATCGTAGGAGAACTAGTAGATACATTTGTATTTACCTTGGTCGCTTCCCTAGGGCGGTTAAATTTCAGTGAATTCCTTAATTATCTTGCCACTGGTTATTTCTATAAAACTATGTATGAAGTAATTCTGCTACCAGTCACTTATCGAGTCATCGCGTCGGTTCGAAGACACGAAGATTCAATTATTCAAGAGGGAAATCGCGCCTAATTTCGTGTGAGGTTTCAATCTCAATCTGAGTCTGACCATCAATAGTTATCTCAGTCCTTCGGTATTGAGTGATAATTTCAGTCTGCGAATATCCCGCCATCTGTTGCAGTTGAATCAGATGTAATTGATGGGCAATTCTCTCTTGCAGAGTCTGTGGCGCGGTCTCGCAACAAGTTCGAGCAAGAAGCGCACGCATCACATCAATAGTTCTTCTCTCTAATTCAAGTTGGGTACGGCATTCATCGCAATCTTGTAAGTGGAATGCAATCTCATTAAAAACTGCAGAATCTTCAATCTGATTATCAATAAATGGAACTAGCCATTCTTGACAGATTTGGCAGGGCATCGAACTCATCATGAACCCCCCTTCACATATCCAAGCTCACGTGCATACTCGGTTAACTTCTCTCGGAGCTGTTTTCTTCCCCGATGGAGTCGGGACATGATCGTTCCGGTCGGAACCCCAACAATCTCGGCGATTTCCTTGTAGGAAAAGCCCTCAACATCGGCCAGATAGACAGCGATTCGAAATTCCTCAGGAATTTCAAGTAAGGCTCTTTTGATATCGCTATCTGGAAGATTCTCCAAAGCAACATCCTCTGCTGATTTTCCTTGATCGCTGGTATGTGATGCCGCATCAGCTAATTGCCAATCTTCCACCTCTGAATCTGAAGTTTGAGGTCTGCGCTGTTCTTTTCGATAGGTATTAATAAAGGTCGTTGTCAACACTCGATAGAGCCAAGCTTTCAAATTAGTACCAGGTTCAAATTGATGGAA
>CAZCQR010000047.1:0-6830 GCA_964500885.1 uncultured Clavibacter sp. | reverse complement strand
CCCAGAGTCGCGATTACTGGTGCAAGAGATGCGACTGGACCCTCATCAACATGTCGAAATAAAGTACGCATTAAGAAATATTCAACGCCGGCACCAAGAAGCGCACCTGCAACAACTGCAAAAAGAACGGCAAGCCAGAAGACGCCTGTTCTAGTGACAATTTCGTAAGCAATATAAGTAGTAAGAATTGCCTGGCCGGCCTGGGCAAAATTTATTACTCGAGTGGAACGCCAAACTAGGACAAGGGCTAACGCCATCAAGCTATAAATTGAACCGAGCGTTAAGCCGATTAAGAGGGTTCCGATTAGTTCTCTCATTAATACCCCAAATATGCTGACTTGAGCGCAGGATCTGCCATTAGATCGCGCGCATTACCGGATGCAACTAATTCGCCAAGATTAAGGATTACGCCGGTATCAGCAATCGCAAGTGCGCTCGCTGCGTTCTGTTCCACCAGAACTACCGTCATTCCAAGGGATTTACGTAATTTATCAATTGCAGCAAAGATTTGTTCGATGATTAATGGCGCGAGCCCCAAAGATGGTTCATCAAGTAAAAGTAACTTTGGTCTAGAAACTAATGAGCGACCAATTGCCAGCATCTGACGTTCGCCGCCAGAGAGCGTATTTGCGCTTTGTTCCATTCTTTCGCCTAATCTTGGAAATAGTTCTACTACCTCTTCGATTGCTTTTGCAGTATCGGCTCGATTTCTTCGCCACAAGCCACCAACCAATAAATTCTCTTTAACAGTTAACTCTGGAATTACTGATTTTCCTTCAGAGACATGTGAGATTCCGCGCCGGACCAAATCTTCTGGCTTTACCCCCAAGATATTTCGATCTCGCCAAGTTGCCGTTCCATTTTCAGCGCTCTTTAATCCAGATAGCGTTCTGAGTAGCGTTGTTTTTCCAGCGCCATTTGCGCCAATTACTGCAGCTAATTCACCTTGAGGCACTTCAAAACCAACATTTGTTAACGCACGGATAGCGCCGTGACTTACCGTCAAATTGTTTACGATTAACGAGCTCATTTGGTGCCCGCCGTTCCAAGATATGCCGCGATTACAGCAGGATCATTGCGGACGGCATCCTTATCTCCGGTCGCAATTAATTCACCAAAGTTCAAGACTGAAATTCGATCACAGATAGACATAACAACATCCATGTGATGTTCGACGATTATGACTGAGGTTGTACTCTTTATATTTTTAATTAACGAATTGAGCCATTCAATATCTTGTGGTCCTAGACCACCTGCTGGTTCATCAAGAAGGAGAATGCGAGGCTCGCTAATTAAGGCCCGTGCAATTGAAACGCGTTTGGTATCTGGATACGAGAGCGTATCGGCGCGCCGGTAGGTAAGGCTGCCGGAATATGCGCGCTCGAGTGCTGTCTGTGCCAATTCGCGCAACCTGCGCTCATCCTTTTCTACCGCGCCAATAAAAGATGAAAGCAGACCAGCTTTAGCTTGATAGTGAGCACCAAGCATCACATTTTCTTGGACCGTCAGATCTGGAAATAGGCCAACGCCCTGCAGAGTTCGAGAGATTCCATGACTTACTAATTGGTGTGGTTTTGGCCATTTAACTTTTCTACCGAATAGTTCGAGCTCGCCACTTGCTGGAGTTACTAATCCAGATAGGGCGTTGAAAACTGTTGTTTTGCCGGCACCATTTGGACCAATCAAACCTAGAACTTCGCCGCGATGTAAATCAATATTTACATTTGATAGAGCCTTTAAGCCACCAAAATTAACTGAAAGGTCTCTAATCGATAAGACCTTCTCATTAGCTGCCATAGCTCTAATTAACTCCCAAGTTAGTTGATATAGATTCTTGGAACCCGTGGACCAATTCGCGTCACAATCTCATAATTGATTGTGCCACTAGCTTGCCCCCAAGCGTCGGCAGTGTATCCGTCAGCCCCACCATCTCCAACAGAACTTCCAATCAAATAAGCCCAATCGCCTGCACGCGCTATCGAATTGTTACCTAAATCAACGACAAATTGATCCATTGAAACCCTGCCAAGTATTGGCGCCTTTTTATTACCAACGAGTACGCCCGCGATTGAATTTGCATTGCGAGGTACGCCATCGGCATAGCCCATCGTAATTACACCAACTTTAGTCGCTTCTTTTGTGATTGCAGTTCCACCATAGCCAACTTGAACACCAGCTGGAACATCTTTTACCAAATGTATTTGAGATCGTAATGACATTACCGGATGTAGATTTAGTTTTGCAGAATCTCCCATGTTTTTCACATCTGGCGAAAGTCCATACATCGCAATTCCCATACGAACTAAATCGTAATGAGCGCTCTCATTGGAGAGCGTTGCTGCAGAATTACTTAGGTGTAATAACTCTGGTTTGATGCCATAACCAGCTGCTTCTGCTACTCGTTCTTCAAAATTTCTTATCTGTTCATCATTAAATTTATGCCCCGGTTCGTCCGCGCGCGCAAAATGTGACCAGATTCCAATTACCGATACCCGGTTTGATTTAAGTAGTTCGCTTGTTGCATGTAAAAGTGCTTTCCATTCACCAAGGGCGCCGCCTCGAGTCATCCCAGTATCTACTTCCAGATGGAGTCGCGGTTTTATCTCGGTCTTCTCCGCTGCTTTTATTACAGCAGTTAAATGTTCAATTGAAGGAACTGCGAGATCAATCTGATTTCGCAGGGCGCCTTCAAAATCATCATGGATTGGTGTCAGCCAGGAAATAATCGGAACCTTAATTCCACCTTCTCTAACTTTTATCGCTTCTTCTAATAGAGCAGTTCCAACCCAACTTGCCCCCGCTTTAACTGCACGCTCTGCTATTGGAATTAAGCCATGGCCATATGCATCAGCTTTAACAACAGCAAGACCCTTTGCCTTACTTCCAGATAAAAGTCGACGCACATTACTTTCAAGCGCCGCAAGATCGATGATGGCTTCCGCCCGATTCATAATCTAATCCTAGGAGGGTTGGCGTTTAGATGGAATAAAGCGATCTACTGCAACAACCAAGACCAGAATTGCGCCACCCAAAAACATGCCACCGATGAGATCGGTAAACCAATGGGTATTTCTAAGTAATGAGACCAAACCGACTGCGATTGTAATTAGCGCAACTAGCCAATAGAGACGTAACCCTTCAAATGGTGCGCGATGGGTATAACGGAAGATTATGTATGCAAATAATCCCCAAGTAACTAACGCATTAGATATGTGACCACTTGGATATGCCATGCCACCGCTAAACATGCAGATATCAAAATCTTCTTTTGCCTTGCATCTACCAAATCCAATCTTGGCGGCTCCCACAAAGAGATTAAGAAAGATTAGCGAGAGAATCGAGAGATTTAATGGTCGCCAAGATTTAAATCTTCGGCTTACCAATATCGCCATTATCAAAAGTAACGATGCAGTTACCCAGCGAAGTCCTAAATCATCAATTCGCAAAATAATAAAGTTTGTTACACCGGTAAATCTTGGTCTCTCGATATCAGCTAAGAATTGATCAGCCCGCCATAGCAAGCCTTGGAAATAAATATCGAGAGTTACGAGAATGAAGCCGAATAGCAGAAAGCCTGACCAACGGAGGGCAGTTCTCATCTCAGCGCGACGAACTTCGATCCGCTGATCTACAACATCATCCAAACTCATTCGACTGTCACCGACTTTGCCAAATTTCTTGGTTGGTCAACATCATTACCGCGAGCTACTGCCATTTCGTATGCAAATACTTGAAGTGGCACGATTGAGAGAATCGGTTGCAGTAATTCCAACGTGGTGGGGATTCTGATTATCGTCGGTAGTTCTAATTTAATGCTGGCATCTGCAATTGCTATTACCTTTGCACCTCTTGCAATCACCTCTTGAATATTGCTCTTCATCTTGGCTGCAATCTCACTCTCCTCTGGCGGAATAATTGCGATTACCGGAGTGCCATTTTCAATTAGTGCGATTGGGCCATGCTTTAACTCGCCGCCGGCAAATCCTTCGGCATGCATATATGCCAACTCTTTTAATTTAAGGGCGCCTTCTAACGCAGCTGGATAGCCAACATGTCGCCCCAAAAATAGAACGGAGGTGGCATCTTTATAGCCGCGCGTCATTTCACGGAGCGGTTCTACAGTTTCCAAAATCTCTTCTACTTTATTTGGCAACGAGAGCAATTCTGCTGCGACTCTTTTTACATCTAACTTGGTCTTATCTTTTCCAAATGCCATTGCTAATAAGTAGATCGCGATAATCTGAGTTAAGAGTGCCTTTGTTGAGGCGACGGCAATCTCTGGGCCGGCGTGGGTATAAAGAACTGCATCTGATTCTCTTGGAATGGTAGAGCCAATCGTGTTGCAGATTGAGATAGTTGTTGCGCCAAGTGATTTTGCGTGGCGGAGCGCCATCAAGGTATCCATCGTCTCGCCAGATTGCGAGATAGTAATTACTAGCGTCTTCTTTGATAGAACCGGTTTGCGATAGCGAAACTCAGAAGCTAACTCGACATCAACTGGAGTATCGCTCCATTCTTCCAGCGCATACTTTCCAATTAATCCTGCGTGATATGCAGTTCCGCAAGCTAAAATTAATATCCGTTCGAAATCTAAATTTAGTTTTGCAATTTCTGGCAAATTAATCTCACCCGATTCAGAAATTCTGCCAAGTAAGGTATCTGCAATTGCCTTAGGTTGTTCAAAGATTTCCTTCAACATAAAGTGAGAGAAGCCGCCTCGCTCTGCTGCTTTGGCATCCCAGGTAATTTCATATTCTTTTGGCTTAATCTCATTGCCAGATAAATCAGTGACTTTTATCGAGCTTGGCATTACTTCGACTACTTGATCTTGACCTAACTCAAGCGCGCGCTTGGTATAGGAGATAAAGGCAGAGACATCAGATGCCAAGAAATTCTCACCTTCGCCAACTCCGACAACAAGTGGTGAATTACGTCGCGCCCCAACCACTAGTTCTGGGTTATCCGAATGAAGCGCCAATAAAGTAAATGAACCCTTTAGGCGTTGGCAGACTAGACGCATGGCGTTTGCTAAATCTTTTGTTACTTTAAATTCTTCTGCAAGCAAAAATGCCACCGACTCAGTATCGGTTTCAGAGGTAAATTTATGGCCGCGTCGTTCGAGTTCAGCCTTTAGCTCTAAATAATTTTCAATAATTCCGTTATGGATTACTGCTAACTTTCCGCTGCCATCGATATGTGGATGTGCATTCTCATCAGTAGGGCCACCATGTGTTGCCCAACGAGTATGACCGATTCCAGATCGCGCCACGCTATTCTTATTTAATTCACTCTCTAAATTGGCGAGCTTGCCAGCGCGCTTGGCGACTTCTAATCTCTCAGATGGCTTTTCAACTAATGCAACGCCCGCTGAGTCATAGCCGCGATATTCCAACCGACGCAGGCCTTCTAGAATTCTAGATAGCGCAGGATTGGGTCCGGTGTAACCGACTATCCCGCACACTGTTACTCCTTATTAAACAATTAAAGGGCAAGTTCTGATTTTACTAAGTGCGCAAGCGATTGGGCGAATTGCTCTGCTTTCTCATTGCTCTCTGCCTCAATCATCACTCGAATCACAGGTTCAGTGCCTGAAGCGCGCAATAAAACTCTGCCGCTATTTCCTAATTCGCTTTCAATCCTACTGATTTCATTTTGCACAACTTGATTTCCAGCTAATTTATCTTTTGCAACGCCTTTTACATTGATCAGTACTTGCGGATAACGGACCATAAATGATGCCAACTCGGCAAGCGATTTCTTACGTTGCACCATCTCTGAAATTAGATGTAGCGCAGTTAAGATTCCATCACCGGTAATCGCAAACTTTCGCATAATAATGTGGCCAGATTGTTCGCCGCCCAAGGTGTGGCCATTAGCCAACATCTCTTCAAGTACATAGCGATCACCAACTGCGGTTGCGACAAAACCAATTCCTTTTTTCTCAAGAGCGCGGATCAACCCCAAATTCGTCATGACTGTACCAACAACTTGCTTCGTTGGTAACTCTGTATGCTCTGCCAGAATTCCTAAAACATAATCGCCATCAATCACATTTCCTTGGTGATCAATAGCCAAAACTCGATCAGCATCACCATCATGAGCGATTCCAATATCGGCGCCTTCGCTCTTTACTTTGGCAATTAAATTCTCTAAATGAGTAGAGCCACAATTCTCATTTATGTTCTTGCCATTTGGTTGATCAAAGATAGAGATTACTTCTGCGCCGGCCCGACGTAATACTTCTGGTGCGACAAAAGAGGCTGCGCCATTTGCACAATCGACCACAATCTTTAATCCAGAAAAATTACTTGAAATAGTCTTTAGCAAATGGCTGATGTATTTCTCTCTAGCGCTTGCATCATTAATGATCTGACCAGGTTCAGTATTTGGTTGCCACGCCTTTGCTAATTGAGCTTCGATTTGAGCTTCTACAGAATCCGCTAATTTCCTGCCGTCGCGGGCAAAGAATTTAATTCCATTATCGCTAGCTGGGTTATGAGATGCGCTAATCATTACGCCAAGATCGGCGCCCATCTCAGTAACCAAATAAGAGACAGCCGGTGTTGGCAGAACTCCGACCTGATAAACATCAATACCTGAGTTAGCAAGACCGGTTGCAATCGCTTTTTCTAAATAGCTGCCAGATTCGCGGGAATCCTGACCAATAATTGCTTTTGGTTTATGGCCAGCAAATTCACCAATATCGGTAAGAACATGAGCGGCAGCAACTGCTAAATCATGTGCGAGTTTTTCAGTCAGATCAACGCCGGCTACGCCTCTGACACCATCGGTGCCAAAGAGAGACATAACTATGCGATTAGCGCTTGCTG
>CAZCQR010000046.1:4175-6961 GCA_964500885.1 uncultured Clavibacter sp. | reverse complement strand
TAACAGTGGTGCCGCATACAGGGCACTTGCCCTTCGCCATACGACGACCAGAGTCAGAAACGTTTACTGTTCCTTCGAACTGACGCTTCTCCTTGCACTTAACGCAGTAGGCCTCACCCTTATATGTTTCAGCCATCTTTTCCTCCGATCCTCACAGGGTTCTAGTACCTGCGAATGCCCTCACCATACCCCCGCCACACGCTCAAACCCTCGCAATCCACGCTCATTAGGGGTGATTTCCTGCAATAAGTCCGATTAGTCCGCTATTTCTTCTTCATAGAATCAAATTTTCAAGAGACTGACCTCAGCGCTGCGAGCCAGCCTCATAACCTTCAAGGAATGAGTTTGCTCGATCGCTATCGGTAAAGCGGGAGAGAAGCTCTGTGAAAGCTTCGCCATGGTCAGCAATCTCAAGATGAATCAATTCATGGACCAAGAGGTAATCAAGGACGTATTCAGGCGCACCACTTAATCGATCAGAGATACGAATTGTCCGATCAACAGTTGTACAAGAACCCCATCGCTCATTCATCTGACGCCAGGTAACGCTTGCGGGGCGAACCTTAAATTCAGGGAGATAAATATCCAGGAGGTGATTTGCCCGATTTAATAATTCTTTATCGCTGAGCTTCTCACGAGCCTCTCTAGAGAGAATCTTTTCGACCATCTCCGGTATCACCTCTTGAATCTTCGAATTAGAGAGTCGAGCTGGAACTTGAATAATTATCGAGCCATGTTCGCGATATGCGCTGATTGAGCGACGCCTACGTGAGTTTCGTATCACTTTTACCTCGGCGCCACCGCTGATCTCCATCGCTGGAATTCTGATCTCGCTTAACTCTTTAGCTCTGGCCTGGTCTTTACCTCTGCTCGTATCGTTAGGAGAGCGTAGGACTCTCTTACCATTTCTAGATCTTTCAATATGAGTTTGATTAGTGGACACGGCGCGCAGATTAGCCTCGAAGATTTCTTCTTGAATGTAGTTATCCACACGGATGCTCACCTCCAAAACTCTATAGGCATACCTGAGTCTTTTTCGGGCAAAACGGCGGTAAGTAAGTTGCTTATTTATGTCTTAATGTCGTAGTTTCGGGTTACGAAGTCCTCGGATAACCGTTCATTATCTGCAAGGGGAAGGCAGATAACGAATTGTGCGCCCGGGGACTTCGCTTTAACGATAGAGAGGCAAGCAGGAAAAACTAGAAGTTGAACTCTTAAAGACCAGATAAATCATCTGGAACTGTACGGCCCTTTAAGAAACTCTCGGGATCAGAGAATTGATCTGACGTCGGAAGAAGAAATGCCTCATCCCAGATCTCATCACGAGTTTTCTGATCTCGTAACTCAACAATCTTCTCCCAAAACTGCATTGCTTCCCGAGTCTTACGTGGAGAAACTTCTAATCCAACTAGCGTTGCAAATAATTGTTGGGTTGGAGATTTAGTCGCACGTCGCCTTTGTTGAGTTTCACTTAATCTAGAGAACGATGGCAGACGTTCCTTCGCTGCCAGAGCAACAACTGCATCAATCCAGCCCTCAATTAAGGCCAGTAAGGTCTCTAGATTTTCTAGAGCCCGCTTCTGTTCTGGCGTCTCTTCTGGAGTAAATAAGCCTCCGGAAATTGCCAGCGTCATTGACTCTGGATCTGTCGGATCAACAGAGTTCATAGCGCTTTCTGCTTGTTCTGTGATTGCGTTGATATCTACTCGAATGCCCTTGCCATATGCAGCAATAGATTCCTTCAAATGCTTACGTAACCAAGGTGCTCCAACAAATAATCTTGCAGCAGCAACTTCCCGTAAAGCTAAGTAGATACGAAGTTCGCGCTCATCAATATCTAAGCCTGCGCCCCAGATTTCTATATTCTGAGGGAGAAGTTGTGCCCGAATCGGCTCCATTAACGGCAATGCAACATCATTTGCGCCCGTTACCGTTGTTGAAAGCGAGCCGATGGTCTGACCAAGCTGGGTGCTCAACAATGAGCTCATAAATGTTCCCATAATCGAATTCAGAGTTGATTGGGAAAAATCAAAAGGCGCTCCTGGAATCTTTATTGGATTCTCTGCAGGATCACTTGGATCGCCAAGGGTCTCCTTAAGCATCTGATTCATCGCCTCGCTCATACCTTCAACTAGTGGCTTTGCAAGTTCCTGCCAACCAGCAAGAGTTGAATCAATCCAATCTCGCCGGCTTAACGCTGAACTTTCAAGTATTGGTAAACCAGAGAAAACTGTTGCTTCGTTTAACCACAAGTCTGCAATCTTTAGCGCTTCGTATGCAGAGCTCTGACTTTCAATTGTTACTGGAGTATCTCCATGTGCCGATAGAAACTTCTTTGAGATATCTCTAATCAGATCCTTTGAAAGTGCCCCTGGAGAAGCCTGTCCAGAAAGTGCCGAAATTAATCCAGGAAGATTTAAGCCAAGGCCAGAGAATTGTTTGAAGATCTCTTGGAAATCAAATGGATTTCGAGAGGAATTCTCATCAGATTCATCTGATGGATCATTTGTAAATCCAAATCCGCTCATTACTCTCCAAATCCAGTTCAGTTCCCGAAGAATCTACTGTTAAATTCTTCATTCTCAAGATTAGAACTCTGTGATAAAGAACCCTGAGCTGACCGAATTTCTTCCCGTTCTCTGCTCTGAATTACCGACGAATCTCAATTAGGCTGAGCGGGTGTTTATGGCAGCGAGTTCAGAAGGCGCCCCAGTCTCGGCCCTAGTCTGGTGGATCATTCCCTTCCTAGCTCTGATTGGCGGAATTGGATATGCCTATTGGATTAC
>CAZCQR010000046.1:0-4075 GCA_964500885.1 uncultured Clavibacter sp. | reverse complement strand
AATGTTTAACTCGCTATCACCGTTGCGCTATCGCTGGCCATTTCTAGCCAAACTCTTTTTCTTCTTGTTGATTATCGCGATGTTGGCTGCGCCAATACCTTATGTTTTTTTCAAACCAGGTGTCCCGAACAATGTAACTGGTCAACTGATCGAGATAACCGATGCAAAGAGCTATGAGCCAACTGGTAAGTTATTTATTACTTCGATTCTGGTTACAAATCCGGATGCTCCAGTATTTGGTGCCGAAACTTTATATAACTGGGCAATTGGGCCACATGCAGTTTTACCTCGAGAGTCTGTCTATCCACCTCTCTCCGACGATGTCCAGATCCGACAGGATTCGCGCGATGAGATGACTACATCAAAAATTACAGCGACTGCGGCAGCGCTAAGTTACTTGGGATATAACTTTGAAGAGATTTATTATGTGAGTCGAATTCGGGCCAACTCGGATGCGAATGGAAAGCTCCTTCCAGGCGATCGAATAATTTCAGTTGACGGTGATTTAATTAAAGAGATTGACCAGATACGCACCGCTTATAAAGAGAGAGAAATCGGAGATGTAATTCCGATTGAAATCGAGAGAGATCTTGAAGGTAAATTGATTAGGGCCACTTACCAAATCAAGTTGATTGGAAATGGTGGCATTGATGTCGATCCAAATTCACCTGCAATCGGAATATTGGTAGGAACTAGTGCGAAATTTCCGGTCGATATTAGATTCAATTTACGGGGCGTTGGCGGCCCCAGTGCAGGTTTAGTTTTTGCACTTGGAATTGTTGAGAAATTGAACGCTGAGGACTTGCTGAGAGGTCGGTCAATTGCTGGTACTGGAACTATTACAGTTTCAGGAAAAGTCGGTGCGATTGGTGGAATTGAAGAGAAGATGATTGGCGCTTCACGTAAAGGTGCAACTATCTTTTTGGCGCCTCGGGATAATTGCCCAGATATCAGGCATATTCCAAAGGACCTTAAAGTGATTCCAGTGGCAACTCTCAAAGAGGCAATTGAGGTGCTTCGCGCACCAGATGATTTCCAATTTCCTACCTGCTAAAGGTCAGATAACCTCGCCCCATGACATTTGGAAATAACCCAGAGAATCCATTCCGCAACTTCAATTTCCCGAGACGAAACCCAGGGGAAAGGCGACGTATCGGCGCCCTGCCGCTAACCGTAATTATTTTGACGGTGCTCGCAGTAGTACTTGTCTCGCTAAGTGGTTTCTATGTTGATTATCTCTGGTTTAGATCTGTTGAGTACAGCGAAGTTTGGACCAAACTTCTAACAACTAGAGCCTCGCTCTTTGTTATCTTCGGTTTATTTACATCATTAATTATTGTTTCCAATATTTTGATTGCCTATAAGCGACGTCCGGTTTATGTTCCTACTGCTCTTGAGGCTGATAACTTAGAGAGATATCGCGCGCAGATTGAACCAATTAAGCGCGCAGCAATAATCGGTATTGCTATTGCAATTTTCTACTTTGCTGGAACTGCAGGTTCTCGTTTTTGGGAACTATGGATGCTCTATCGAAATGCAACTCCCTTTGGTGTAACTGACCCACAGTTCAATCGCGATATTTCATTCTTCATGTTTACATTGCCTTTCTGGCAAGCTCTTGTTGGCTGGGCAATTTCAACGTTGATTCTTGCAACAATTGCTGCAACGGCTGTTCATTACATCTATGGCGGAATTCGTCCGCAAGTTAGAGAAGATAGAACAACCGTTACAGCTCGGGTTCAACTTTCTATTTTGCTCGGCGCAATTGTTGCAATAAAGGCAGTTGCATATTGGTTGGATCGGTTTGCGCTAAGCACATCAGATCAAGGAATCATCACCGGACTTACCTTCACTGATGTAAATGCAGTTCTACCAGCTAAATCAATCTTGGTCGGAATTGCCGCGATCTGCTCATTGCTCTTTTTTGCAAACATAATTCGTCGCTCCTGGGTATTACCAGCAGCTGGACTTGCCCTCTTGGGTTTATCTTCATTTTTAATCGCCGGTGTATATCCAGCCCTGATTCAGCAATTCCAAGTTAAGCCAAGCGAATCATCGAAAGAAGCTCCATACATTCAACGAAATATTGAATCTACAAGAGCTGCATATGGACTAGATAAAGTTGAAATTAAAGAGTACGAAGCGACAACTCGCACCAGCGCAGGACAATTAGCTAAAGATGTTGACTCAATATCAAATATTCGCTTAATGGATCCAAATGTTCTATCAGCTACTTTCCGACAGCTGCAGCAGATTAAGCCTTATTACACATTTAACGAGTCACTTGATATCGATCGCTACATGGTCGACGGAAAAATGCGAGATATGGTTATCGCAATCCGTGAGTTAAATATCGATGGTAATCCAAATAGAAATTGGATTAATGATCACTTGGTATATACACATGGTTTCGGGCTGGTCGGAGCTTATGGAAATACCCAAGATGTCGATGGCAAACCTGTATTCACAGTTGGAGATATTCCGCCTAAGGGTGTTCTGGGAGATTTTGAGCCAAGAATCTATTTCGGTGAGAACAATCCTGAATACTCAATTATTGGTGGCGCTAAAGGTAGCGAACCGATTGAGTTTGATTATCCAGATGATGCTTCGCCAAATGGCCAGAAGAATTACACGTATACCGGCAAGGGCGGAGTTCCAATGGGCTCGCTCTTCTCAAGACTCCTCTTTGCAATTCATTATCAGGAGCAGAGAATTTTGCTTTCGAATTTAATCAACGCAGATTCGAAGATTATCTTTAATAGAGTTCCAAGAGAGCGCGTCGCAAAGGTTGCTCCTTGGTTAAAGATTGATGGCGATCCATATCCAGCAATTGTGGATGGCAGAGTGCAATGGATTATTGATGGCTACACAACTAGCGCCGGATATCCATACTCAAGAACTGTTGATGTTTCAGGCGCAACAACAGATGCGCTAAACATAAATAACAATCCTTTAACTGCTGTACCTAACTCAAAGATTAACTACATTAGAAACTCAGTTAAGGCCACAGTTGACGCTTATGACGGCACTGTGACGCTATATGCATGGGATGATAAAGATCCGCTCCTTAAGACCTGGATGAAGGCATTTCCTGGGGTAGTTAAAGCAAAATCTGAGATGAGTGAGGGATTAATTTCTCACGTTCGATATCCAGAAGATATCTTCAGAGTGCAACGAGATGTTCTCTCGCTCTATCACGTAAAGAATGCAAATGCTTTCTACGGTGGTCAAGATTTCTGGCGAGTACCTCGTGATCCATCAACTTTAGGTGCAAATGCTGGTGCTCAACCACCTTATTTCTACACATTGAGATTACCTGGTGAAGAGAATGCAGCATTCTCGCTAACTACGCCATTTGTACCTCGAGGTGGACGTGAAAACCTCTCTGCATTTGCCGTAGTTAACTCCGACCCAGGTGAGAATTACGGAAAGTTCACAGTTCTACAGCTGCAACGTTCGACAAATATTGCAGGTCCTTCGCAAGTCGCCTCGAACTTTGAAGCAAATCCAACTGTTGCGCTTTCACTCTCCTTGTTGCGACAAGGTGGCTCTGATGTAGTTCTTGGTAATTTGCTAACGATTCCAGCCGGCGGTGGCTTGCTATATGTACAACCAGTTTATGTCCGAGCAACGGCAAATACTGCGGCATATCCATTACTACAGAAAGTTTTAGTTTCATTCGGTGAAAAGATTGGTTTCGATGACACATTACGTGGCGCTCTTGATCAAGTATTTGGTGGCGATAGTGGCTCTACAGAAACTACAACCGGTACCGGAACTGGAACACAAGGAAGTGGTGGAACAAATAGCGCGTTAGCGCAAGCACTTGCTAGTGCGCAACGAGCATTAGCTGATGCACAAGCGGCATTAGCCAAAGGTGATTTCGCTGCATATGGTCAAGCACAAGATCGATTAAAGGCAGCAATTGAAGCGGCGGTAAATGCACAACGTCGTTGATTCCTTCTGATTAGACTGACTGATTAGAAGGATTCTTCAATCGCGAATTGGTGTATTGACCTGCTTGCCTCTATTCTTCGCGTTACCGACGCGGGGTGGAGCAGCTCGGTAGCTCGCT
>CAZCQR010000045.1:0-6996 GCA_964500885.1 uncultured Clavibacter sp. | reverse complement strand
TAAATCACTCGATAATCCAAATGCCTTAGAACTCTTTGTCTGTGGCGATAATTTACGAAAAGGCGCCGCGCTAAATACTGCACAGATTGCAGAACTTGTTGCTAAAGAGTTTGCGTCAAAGTAATTAACGAGACTTCTGGCGGACAGAAGAATCTAATAGGAGCAAATGGGCTATAGCCCATGCCGGCTGAAACGTGTAAGTATGGTTCGCGACCGAATTTAGTTAAACCTCGGGAACGCCAATTTGGTAGATCACAATTAGTTGTTAGTGATCGACTGCCACCAAACCAAGGCATTCTTACCTGACCTCCATGAGTATGGCCAGCAAAGATTAAATCAAGTGAATCTTCTGCCATCGCATCTAAAACTCTTTTATAGGGCGCATGGGTAATTCCGATTGATAAATCAACCTTGCCTCTGGCGCCAGCTACTTTTGCATAATCATCTAGCTCCAAATGGGCATCATCTGTGCCACGAGCTTCAATTGAAACTCCTTTGATATTTAACTTCACCTTATTGCTATTTAGATTTTTCCAACCGCGAGCTTCTAAGCCCTTGTCTAGTTCTGCAATCGGTAATTTCTTTCCAAGTTTTCTACTCCCATCATCTTTAGCAAGATAACTGAGGGGATTCTTTATAACTGGGGCGTAATAATCATTTGAACCAAATACATAAAGCCCTGGCGTATCCAATAAACCATCTAGCGCAGAGAGCGCCGTAGGTACTGCATCTTTATGAGCTAGGAAATCACCAGTGCTGATAACTAAATCTGGCTTAAGGTCAGCCCAACTTTCTATATCTTTAATTTCGCGCTTGCGACGCGGCGTTAAATGTAGGTCTGAGAAATGCAATACCCGCAAATCTGGTGCGCCCTTTGGAAGTATCGCAAGGGTTAATTCGCGTAGTTGGAAAGCCATAGGCGTGAGAAGATACCGCTATGTCTCTGAAAGAAAAACTACAGAACGATCTGACCACTGCGATGCGCGCCCGCGATGAAGTTAAATCAAGCACGATCCGTATGGTCTTGACGGCTATTAAGAATGAAGAAGTTTCCGGTAAGGAAGCACGTGAATTAAGTGATGCTGAAGTAATCACGGTGCTCTCTCGTGAAGCAAAGAAGCGACGTGAAGCTGCTGAAGCATTTGAACAAGCAGGAGCTGCTGATCGCGCTGCATCCGAGAAAGCCGAGGGCGTTGTAATTGCAGAGTACTTACCGAAGCAATTAAGTGAAGCAGAGATAAAGGATTTAATCGCAGCCGCGATTGCTGAAAGTGGTGCAACTGGTCCAGCACAAATGGGGCTAGTGATGAAGAGCCTCCAACCTAAGATTGCTGGCAAAGCAGATGGTGGCTTAGTTTCAGGTTTAGTTAAAGCAGCTCTTGCAGGAGGAAATTAATGAAATACGAATATGCAACAGTTCCACTATTGACTCATGCAACCAAGCAGATTCTTGATACTTGGGGTTCTGATGGTTGGGAACTAGTTCAAGTTATTCCAGCTCCAGGTGGCGGCGATCAATTAGTTGCTTATATGAAGCGACCACTTCCATGATTGATGTTCGCGCAAAACTTGCTGAATTAAATTTAACGCTGCCAGTTGCAGCAAAACCGGTTGCAGCATATGTGCCAGCAATTAGAACTGGAAATTTAGTTTTTACCGCAGGTCAATTACCAATGGTTTCTGGCGCGTTATCTGCAACAGGAAAAGTTGGCGGCGCAGTAAGCGTTGATGATGCCAAGAAGCTTGCCGAAATCTGTGCAGTAAATGCGCTGGCTGCTGTTGAAACTGTGGCTGATATAAACAAGATTGTTCGAGTAGTTCGAGTTGTTGGTTATGTAAATGGCGTTGCTGGCTTTACCCAACAGCCTGCAGTGATAAATGGAGCTAGCGAACTATTTCTACATATCTTTGGCGATGCCGGCAAACATGCCAGAAGCGCAGTCGGAGTTGCCGAGTTACCGCTTGATGCGCCAGTTGAATTGGAATTAACGGTAGAAATTAAGGATTAACGGCCGCGTTTTAACAAGCGGTCATAATCAAGAATCATCACAGCGCGCGCTTCTAATTTAATCCAGCCGCGTTGTGCAAAATCTGCAAGAGCTTTATTCACGGTTTCGCGCGATGCGCCGACAAGTTGAGCAAGTTCTTCTTGCGTTAGATCATGATGGACTAAGTAGCCATCATCTCTCTTCTCACCAAATTTCATTCCAAGATCAATTAACGCCTTTGCAACGCGACCTGGAACATCAGAGAAAACTAAATCACTTACAACTTCATTGGTGCGGCGAAGGCGTGATGCTAAACGTGCTAGAAGATGAAGGGATGCCTCTGGGTGCTCTTTTACCCAAGGAATAACTTTCTCTTGGCCAAGTGAGAGCAAACGAGTCTCGGTCACCGCAGTTGCAGTTGAAGTACGTGGACCGGCATCAAATAAGGAGAGATCGCCGAACATATCGCCGGCACCTAAGACCATAAGCAAGTTCTCGCGGCCATCTTGTGATTTGGTACCAAGCTTTATCTTGCCGCTAGTGATTATGTAGAGATTCTCGCCATCATCGCCCTCTTTAAAGAGCGCCTGACCTTTACGTAATTTCACCGGTGTCATAGCGGCACGTAATGTATTTCCAGCGGCTTGATCTAATCCTTGAAAGATTGGAGCTTTACGAACGATTGACTCGTCGATGGTTTCATTTCTAGCCGGCACCTTCTCACCTTACTATTGACCTATCATGACCGCAAAACTCGCAAAAAAGAAAGAGCGAGCGCAGGCTATTTATCGGATTCTTACCAAGCGTTATCCAAATGTTCGCTGTGAATTAGATTTTAAGAATCCGCTACAACTTCTTATTGCCACAGTTTTATCAGCACAATGCACCGATAAACGAGTAAATGCTGTTACTCCCGCTCTCTTTAAACGCTATAAAAAAGTTGGCGATTTCGCTGGCGCCGATTTGCGAGAGCTACAAGGAATCATCAAATCAACTGGTTTTTACCGGGCAAAAGCAAAAAATATAAAGGGTCTAGCTACGAAAATTGTTACTGAATACAACGGAAAAGTTCCAGATAAATTGGAAGAGTTAATTAAATTGCCAGGCGTTGGGCGAAAAACTGCAAATGTAGTTCTGGGACATGCCTTTGATACGCCAGGAATTACCGTCGATACCCACTTTGGCCGATTAAGTAGACGTTTTGGTTGGACCAAAGAGACCGATCCAGTAAAAGTTGAATTTGAAGTTATGGAGTTAATCCCAAGAAAAGAATGGACCAATCTCTCACAGCGAATGATCTGGCATGGTCGCAGAATCTGTCACGCCCGCAAACCTGCCTGCGGCGCATGTCCTCTTGCAGAGCTATGTCCATCATTTGGCATAGGTGAGAGCGATAAAATTAAGGCAATGAAATTGGTTAAGAGCGATAGCGATTTTCGATGATTGTCGATCTGATTCTTGCTGGATTGATGATTATTGCAATTGCTCAAGGTTTTAATCGTGGTTTCTTACCAACAGTATTTGCGGTTATTGGATACCTTGGTGGTGGCGTTCTTGGTCTATTTGCCGCAAAGGAAATCACGCAAAATTGGTCAAGCCTCTTTACCCTGATTGGCGTATATCTAGTCTCTATTTTTCTTGGTGCTCAAATTGGCTCCTGGATTGCCGGAAAAGTGGGCGCCAGCGTTAGGAAAGGCGCGCTCTTTGGCCCCTTTAAATTCTTAGATTCAATTCTTGGTGGCGCGTTGGCACTTGTACAAATTGTGATTCTGGCAGCAATCGTGCTGACGATTATTGATTACTTACCGTGGAGCCATTCGTTAATTAAAGATAGTGAAATCTTTAAATATTTCTCCGACCTTAATCTTCTTTCTTTCCAGATTTCAGACCTTCTGAAATCAGTTTCATCACATTTGGATCAGCTAAAGTCGTAGCATCGCCAACTGCGCGATTTTCTGCGACATCACGTAATAACCTACGCATAATCTTTCCACTTCGAGTCTTTGGCAGTTCATTTACAACCATAATCTGCTTAGGCCGAGCAATCGGACCAATCTCTTTAGATACATGTTCTTTTAAGGCTTTCTCTAAACCATCATGAACAGCATCGGCACCACCGCGCAAAATCACAAAGGCCACGATCGCTTGTCCTGTTAAATCATCTTTTGCACCAACTACTGCAGCCTCTGCAACAGAGTCATGTGAAACTAGTGCTGATTCAACTTCGGTTGTGGAAATTCGATGGCCAGATACATTCATAACATCATCAACTCGGCCCAATACCCAGAGCGCGCCATCGCTATCTAACTTGGCGCCATCGCCAGCAAAGTAAAGTCCTTCATACTTTGACCAATAAGTTTCTTGATATCTCTGCGGTTCTTTCCAGACGCCACGTAACATCGATGGCCAAGGTTTATCTAAAACTAAATAGCCACCAGAACCATTTCCAACTTCTTTGCCAGCCTCATCAACAACCTTTGCACTAATTCCAGGAAGCGGTCTCATTGCAGATCCGGGTTTCGTTGCAGTTACACCGGGAAGTGGCGAGATCATGATTGCGCCGGTTTCGGTCTGCCACCAAGTATCAACTATTGGGCAATTATTCTTTCCGATAACTTCGCGGTACCACATCCAAGCTTCCGGATTAATTGGTTCGCCGACGGAGCCAAGTAAGCGAAGTGACGATAAGTTAAATTTATTTGGATATTCATCGCCCCACTTCATCCAGGTACGGATCAAAGTTGGCGCGGTATAGAGAATGCTTACTTTATATTTTTCAATCATTTCAAAGATACGACCTTTATGTGGCGTATCTGGCGTGCCCTCATAAATTACTTGAGTAGCGCCATTAATCATCGGTCCGTAAACGATGTATGAATGGCCGGTTACCCAACCAACATCTGCGGTACACCAATAAATATCTTTCTCTGGCTTGATATCGAAGACCATCCGATGGGTAAAGGCCGCTTGCGTTAAATAACCACCCGTTGTGTGGTGGATTCCCTTTGGTTTTGCCGTTGTACCAGATGTATACAAGATAAAGAGGGAATGCTCGCTATCAAATGGTTGGGCTTCATGTTCTGCGCTCTGTTTATCAACTAACTCGTGCCACCAGATATCGCGCGGCCCCATAGTGATTTCTTGTCCGGTTCGCTTAACAACCAATACCTTTTCAACGTGATGTTCGCCTTTTAGGGCATCATCAACAATCGCCTTTAAGCCAAATGCGGCGCCTTTACGATTTCCACCATCTGCGGTGATCACTAATTTTGCTTCGGCATCTTGGATACGTGCCAATAAAGAATCAGCAGAGAAGCCACCAAAGACAACGGAATGTGTTGCACCGATTCTGGCGCAAGCGAGCATTGCGATTATCGCCTCTGGAATCATCGGCATATAAATTGCGACGCGATCGCCATCTTTAATTCCAAGTTCCGCTAGCGCATTTGCTGCTTTCTTAACTTCGCGCAACATATCGCTATAGGTAAGTGTTCTGGTATCACCAGGTTCACCTTCAAAATAAAAAGCGACGCGATCGCCACGTCCTTCGAGTACATGTCGATCAAGGGCGTTATAAGAAGCATTTAACTTTCCACCCACAAACCATTTTGCAAATGGCGCTTTCCAATCTAAAACTTGATCCCACTTCTTAAACCAATGTAACTCTTCAGCTTGTTTTGCCCAGAATGCCAATCGATCACGCTCTGCCTCGTCATAAATTTCTGGTTTCGCATTTGCCGCCTTTGCAAAGGCATCACTGGGCGCAAAGGTGCGATTCTCACTTAATAAATTAGAGAGCGATTCATTCATATTGCGAGATTACCAGCGAAAAGTTTTCCCCACTATAGGCAAGCACTCACTTTTCTTGACTCAAAATCAGAAATAGTTCGCGCTCCGTAACTGAAAGGAAAGAAGAATGGCACTCATTGCAACACTGGCAACACAGAACTTCATGCCGACCGCCCTCTGGGATCAGTTGGTCAAACTCTTAGGCTCCGAGCTATCTCGGACCCTGGTCTCCTTCATCATCCGCCAATTACTTGCGGTGCTAAACCTCTAACACGCCCACGATTTTCCTAACCTCCTCGGGGAATGGTTAGATTCTCTGTAATCCTCGAGGGAGGAGAGTCGTGCCGGCGATAGTTTTACTCGGAGCCCAATGGGGCGACGAAGGTAAAGGCAAAGCAACCGATCTACTCGGCGATAAAGTCGCATACGTTGTTAGATATCAAGGCGGAAATAACGCCGGACATACAGTTGTAATCGGAAAAGAAAAATACGCGCTTCATCTTCTGCCATCAGGAATTCTCACCCCAAGTTGTATTCCAGTAATTGGAAATGGCGTTGTTATTGATCCCGCTGTTTTATTACAAGAGATAAAAGGTTTAACCGAACGCGGCGTTGATACCTCAAAGTTAAAGATCTCTACCAATGCACATCTCATAACTCCTTATCACCGCACCATCGATAAAGTTTCAGAGCGCTTCCTTGGTAAGGCAAAGATTGGAACCACTGGTCGCGGAATTGGCCCTGCTTATGCCGACAAAATTAATCGCATTGGAATTCGCGTCCAAGACTTATTTGATCCATCAATTCTTCGCCAAAAACTTGAAGGCGCGCTCCGCGATAAGAACCAAGTTTTAATCAAAGTCTTTAATCGCAAAGGAATCGAAGTCGATGATGTCCTTGCCGAATATCTGGAATTTGCAGAAATCCTGCGGCCATATGTTGTCGATACCTCACTTCTCTTAAATCAAGCTCTTGATAAAGGTGAAGTAGTTCTCTTGGAAGGTTCACAAGGAACCCTCCTTGATGTTGATCACGGAACTTATCCATTTGTTACCTCTTCAAATCCAACAGCTGGTGGCGCATCCACTGGTTCTGGAATTGGCCCAACCAAGATCACTCGCGTAATCGGAATTGTTAAGGCCTACACAACTCGCGTTGGTTCTGGCCCATTTCCAACTGAATTACTGGATGATGCGGGCGAAAAACTTCGCGCCGATGG
>CAZCQR010000044.1:4189-7117 GCA_964500885.1 uncultured Clavibacter sp. | reverse complement strand
GGTGTGAAGATTGCACTTAATGACAGTAGAGATCCAAATAAGAATTGGGTAATTACTTCACGTAAGAGTGGAAAATTGAAAGAAGCGCTTACGAACTAAGCGCAATCCTTGCAAACTGCCTTAGCGCCTTCTCCCCTAGCTAGTTGAGTGTGGTGATGCACTAGAAAACATCGAGAGCAGGTGAACTCATTCTCTTGACGAGGAACGACTCGAACCGCAAGTTCTTCGCCAGAAAGATCAGCGCCAGGTAACTCAACGTTCTCTGGATCCTCTTCATCAACATCAATCTGTCCTGATTGAGCTTCAGCTCGTTTAGCTTTTAACTCTTCAATCGACTCTTCGTGGAGCTCTTCATCAGTTTTCCGCGGCGTATCGTAATCAGTTGCCATTACCTCACCACCTCTCCGAAGTTCTCGGGCGGATAATGCCCAAGTCCCCTACTTATGTCCTGCCCAACCGTCGGCGTGTCGGATTTATTCCGGATTATTTGCAGATTTTGGGGCGCTAGAGCGTTTTTTAGATTCCTCTTGGCGCCAAGTTGCGATTGCGCCGTGATTCCCTGAAATCAAAACTTCAGGAACAGAAAGTCCGCGCCAGATAGCTGGCTTTGTATAAACCGGATACTCCAGTTGGCCAAGTTCATTATGTGATTCTTCTGAGAGTGATTCTGGATTTCCAATTACGCCTGGAATCAAACGAGTGATCGCTTCAATAACAACAAGTGCTGCAACTTCACCACCATTTAAAACATAATCACCGATTGAAAGTTCGCGAACTCTGACCTTCGGAGCCTTTCTATAGAAATCACTAACGCGAGCATCGATACCCTCATAGCGACCGCAAACAAATGCAATGTGTTCGGAACTCGCCAACTCTTCGGCAATCCGCTGATTAAATTTTTCACCACTTGGGGTCAGAATTACGAGATCAATTAATGAATCACTCTCTGAAATCAATTCGTCAATTGCTTTGCCCCATGGCTCAGGTGACATGACCATTCCTGCGCCGCCGCCGTAAGGCGTGTCATCAACACTTCGGTGAACTCCTTCGGCATAGTTACGCAAATCAACAATATTCAAATTTACCTGTCGGTTTGAAATTGCTTTTCCGATTAGGGAGAGATTTAACGGCTGAAAGTACTCCGGGAAGATAGAGATAGTTGTTATCTTCATAGCAATCCTTCATAGTTATCAATAACAAGTTCACTAGAATCCAGATTTACTTCGGGGACATGCTTCTTTACAAATGGCAAGAGAAGCTCCTTACCGTTTGCTAGCTCAATAACTAAGGTGTCTTGCGCTGGAATCTCCATCACATCGATAACTTTCCCGATTGAGATGCCTTCAAGATTCTTTACCGTTAACCCAACAATCTCTGAGATGTGAAAACTATCTTCAACCTCATGGCTTGACTCCACATCTACTTGGGCCAACAAGGTTGCGTTACGGAGCAATTCAGCTTGATTACGGTCAAGTTTTCCTTTAAAGGAGAGTAGGTAAGTTCCGTTATGGTTCCGCACAGTTTCAATCGTTAATGGACCGAGATTACTTGGCTCAGTTGTTAGAACATTGCCCACAGCAAATCTCTCTTCAGGATTATCGGTTCTTACTTCAATCGTTACTTCACCGCGCAAGCCATGTGCGCGACCTATTCGACCAACGACAAGTAACAACTAGCGGGCTTCGCCTGCTTCGATGAGATCTACGCGAACGCTACGACCAGCTAATGCCGAGACAACAGTTCGAAGTGCTTTTGCAGTCCTACCATTGCGGCCGATTACCTTGCCGATGTCATCTGGGTGCACACGTACTTCTAAAGTTGTACCGCGACGTCCATCTCGTTCGGTGATTACCACTTCTTCAGGGTTATCAACAATGCCCTTAACCAAATGTTCGAGAGCTTCATCAATCATGGTTACTCCGCAGGTGTTTCAGCTGGAGTTTCAGTCGGCGCTTCGGCTGGTGTTTCAACTGCGGCTTCGACTGCTGCAGAAGTTTCTTCAGCAACTTCTACCTGTGCAGGTGTTGCTTCAGCTGCTGGCGCTTCTGCTGGAGTTGATTTAGCCGCAAGCTTCTCAGCTGCGCGCTTCTTCATTGTTGTTGCGCCATCTTTTGGCTCATTCATCGCCGCTTTAACAGCCGCTTCATAAGCAACGCGCTTATCGGCTCGAGCTGGCAAAGTCTTAAGAGTTCCTTCTCCGCCTGCTACACCTTTAAATTTCTGCCAGTCACCTGTAATTTTTAGAAGCGCAGTAACAGCTTCAGTTGGCTGTGCGCCTTGCTTTAACCAATGTTGCGCGCGATCTGAATTTACTTCAATTAATGAAGGATCTGACGCCGGTGAATAACGGCCAATCTCTTCAATCTTCAAACCATTTCTCGCCTTGCGAGAATCAGCGACAACAATTCGGTAATGCGGAGTACGAATCTTTCCAAGTCGTACCAATCTAATCTTTACTGCCACGTGGGCTTTCTCCTTATTTGTCGATCAATCAAAACGCCACGAGTGGGATGCCATGGCAATTCAGAATGAACATTTCTTACGGGTGCCGGTCAAGAGGTAGAGGGCCCTTGAACAGGCTCCATATCCTGCCATGAGCTGCCCCATTAACCCAATTCGGGCCTATCTTCCCTCTTCCAAGGCCCGCTTAGCCGGGTTACCAGATTTCGATTTCTTTACTGGCTTTGGCCTTGCTGGCGCGCTTCCACCAAAAGAATTTGGCATCATCGGATTTGGTGCAAGTGATTTAGGCATCGCTCCACCGCTGCGCATCTGCTTCATCATTTTCTGAGCTGCGGTAAACCGATCCACAAGATTATTAACTTCGGTGACGGTACGCCCGCTGCCATTTGCGATTCTGATTCTTCTTGAGCCATTTAGAATTTTGGGATCAACCCGTTCGCCGGGAGTCATTGATTGCACGATGGC
>CAZCQR010000044.1:0-4089 GCA_964500885.1 uncultured Clavibacter sp. | reverse complement strand
GCTGCAACTAATAAGGGAGTATTGCCTTGATCTTTAAGGTACTTTGCCAATTTTCCAGCAAAGGTTGTCTTTCCAGAGCCTTGTAATCCGGCGAGCATGATTACTGTCGGTGGATTTTTTGCCAATCTAATGCGCCGCGCATCGCCACCAAGAATTTCAATTAGCTCTTTATTAATAATTTTATAAACTTCATCTGCTTGATTGGTTTTTCGTTGCAAATCAGGAAGTTGAGCTCTTGCAATTTCATTAACTTTTTGAGAGAAACTGGCTGCAATTTTTAGCGATACATCAGCGTCAAGTAAAGCGTTTTGAATCTCATTGGTGATTTCATCTATATCGGACTCTGAGATCCGTCCTTTGCGACGCAGCGAGGTGAGAGCATCACTAAATCTCTCAGAGAGCGCTTCAAACATGGCTGAAGGGTACTGGTTCAGGCAAAGAGCTCAGAAATGAATTCTTCGCTTTTGAACTCTCGGAGATCGGAAATAGTCTCGCCGGTACCAATAAATTTGATTGGAATATCCAAATTGCGTTCTACAGAAATTGCTATTCCACCCTTGGTAGAACCATCTAGTTTTGTTACCACTATTCCAGTCAAGTCTGTTGCCTTAGCGAAAGTATGGGCCTGTGTAATTCCATTTTGTCCCATCGTTCCATCAAGAACAAATATGACTTCATCGATAGGCGTAAGTTTTTCTACAACCCTTCTAACTTTGGTCAATTCATCCATCAGATCACTCTTGGTATGTAATCTTCCTGCCGTATCAATAATTAGTACATCGCAAGATTCTTGAATCGCACGTTGTGCCGCTTCATATGAAACTGCCGCGGGATCTCCATTTGGTTTTCCGACGATCACGGGGACATCGATTCGATTGCCCCATGTCACAAGTTGATCCACCGCTGCGGCTCTAAAGGTATCTGCTGCCGCAAGCATGACCTTCTTGCCTTCATTTTTTAACTTGGCCGCCAATTTTGCAGCTGTTGTTGTTTTACCCGTTCCATTTACGCCGACAATCAGAATTGTTGTCAGCCGATCACTTGAAATCTTTAATTCGCGATTTTTAGTTGAAAGTTTGGCGGTTATCGCTTTCGAAATTAACTCTGGCAATTCACTTAAATCAGCTTTCTTGACGAGGTCAATTACTTCATCAGCAAATGCTGCGCCAATATCTGCTTCAATTAGTAAGTTTTTAAAAGTTTCAAGATCTTGGGCAGAAGCTCGATCTTTTGAAAATTTTGCAATGAAGGATCCAAATAGACCCATCGCTATACCGTTTCAGACTCTACTTCGCGTAACCGTTGAGAAATAACTTCAGAAACTCCATCGCCACGCATAGTTACCCCATAAAGCGCATCTGCAATCTCCATCGTACGCTTCTGGTGGGTGATGATAATTAACTGTGACGCAGCGCGTAGTTCCTCTAGGACGCCGAGTAACCTTCCCAAGTTTGCATCATCAAGGGCTGCTTCAACTTCATCCATTACATAGAACGGACTTGGTCTAGCCTTAAAGATCGCAACTAATAGCGCTACCGCAGTTAGTGAACGCTCGCCGCCCGAGAGAAGTGAGAGTCTCTTAATGCGCTTTCCTGGTGGACGTGCCTCAACATCAACTCCGGAATTTAATAAGTCACTTGGATCAGTAAGAATTAAGCGACCTTCGCCTCCCGGGAATAGCCTTGCAAAGATCTTTTCAAACTCGACCGCAGTATCTCTATAAGCCTCTTCAAATATCTGTTGTACCTTTTCATCAACTTCTTTGATGATATCCATCAGATCTTTCTTAGATTTCTTCAAATCTTCTAGCTGTTCAGCTAAATATTTCAATCTTTCTTCTAGTGATGAGAATTCTTCGAGGGCTAGCGGATTGATCTTTCCAAGAAGTGCCAAAGATCTTTCCGCCGCAGCTAATCGCTTCTCCTGCTGCTCTCTTACAAATGGAACTAAATCACCTTGTAGTAGTTCGCCCGCATCATTTTCAATAAATGTTGGCACATCTTTATCTGGACCAAATTCAGCTATCAGGGTTTCAGAGTCAACTCCAAACTCTTCCATAGCGCGAACTTCGAGCTGTTCAATTCGTAAACGTTGCTCCGCTCGAGCAATCTCGTCACGATGAACGCTAGAAGTAAGTTGTTCCATCTCAAGTGCAAGGTCTCTGATCTGCGCTCGGATAGCCAAGATTTCTCCATCGCGCGAAGTTCGGGAATCTTCCAAACGGGCACGTTCGTGATTAGCGCGCGAAATTGAATTTTCAATCTGTATTAAAGCTTCATATGCAGCATCCGCAATTGCTTGTGCAACCACGGCGCCACGTGCCCGTGCTTCTCTTCTCGTAATCTGACGAGCGGTTGATTCACGTTCCGTTATCGCAGCTTGTTCGAGAGCAGCCGCTCGCTCCGCGACTGCGGTAGCGCGTTCTTCGATAGTTCGTAAACTCAATCTCGCTTCAACTTCAAATGCGCGCGAAGTTGCGACGGTAGCTCTTAGATTTTCAAGTTGAGTCGTATCCGGTTCGATTGGCTCAGCTCCGGAGTTAAATTCTCGCTCTGCAACTTCTAACTCTGCCTTGTCGACTTCAACACCATGCTTAACTTCTGCGATTGATTTCTCAATACGCTCTATCTCGCCACTGCCACTCTTAACATTCTGACTTGCTGCAGCAATCTGTTCTGCAAGCCCTGCCATTCGAGCATCGGATTCATTGAGTCGAGTTAACGCCTCGTCATACTTGCTCTGCTTCTCTCTTACTTCACCTTCATGCGTTGAAATTTCAAATACCAAGCGGTCACATTCATGAGCAACTCTTACAAGTTCGACTTCACTAGCTTCTATCAGGGCGTTAATTTCGATGAGTGATGTTGTAACGCTCGAACCGCCCTTGGCGCGACCTCTACCGATCAAATCACCATCACGTGTAACAGCAACGAGTTTTGCATTTCCGATAGATTTCGCCTCGCCTAGTGAATCAACTGCGATGTAACCTCCCAGCAGACTTGGTATTACATTTCCCAAAGTCGCTGAGGTAACTTTCGAAGAGAGCGGAGTAACGTCGCTCGGATATTGGAATTCATCCTGATCGGCGCCTTCGATAATCAAGAGCTCTACATTTCCGGCGCTCTCTGATTTCAAAAATGTTAAAGCAGTCACAGCACTTTCCGGATCGTTGACAACTATGGCGTTGGCTAGCGAACCCAGCGCTGCTGATACTGCATTTTCCCAACCTGATTCAACTTTGATTAGTGAGGCAACGCTTCCTCTTACTTGAATTCCGCGTCCATTATTTAGCAACGCACCACTGCCATCCTTATGGAGTGTCGCCTGTCGTAGGGCGTCAACCTTTGCCGCTAGTGAAGCTTTGCTTCTCTCGGCTTGGTTTAACTCATGTTGCGATCTTTCTAGTTTTGCTTTTGCGTCAGTTAGTTCACTCTTAGCTTTCTCAAACTCTGCATCCAAACCCTGTTCATTTGCACCCAAACCAGCAATTTCATTTTCTAGTGATGCAAATTCATTACGTGCAGATTCAACTCTTTTTCTAGCGTCAGAAAGTGCACTGTCTAATCTAGATATTTCTGCAGTTGCGCTTGTAATTGCTGATTGCAAACTCTTTATATGACCCTCTTGCCGCGCTGTTCCCTCTCTATGATCTGCAATGGCTCTAAGAGCAGCGGCAACCAAATCTTCTTCATGCTTCAGATCTTCTTCTAGCTTATTTACATTTCTTGTTGCGTTCTCTAAATCCGTACTGGCTTTAGAGATTTCATTCCGTAAAACTTCTTCTTCCTGGCGCAAGGAAAGTGCTTCCGCTTCCATAGTCTCAGGATCGCGTCCGCTAGATCTTGCTTCTTCTACTTCTTCGGCTAGAAAGCGGGCACGCTCAGATGCAAGGTTTTGGGTGCCTCGTAATTTTTCGCGTTGTGAGGTTAAGTTGTAATAATTATCTTGAGCCTCTGTCAATAATGGTCCTTCAATTACCGCTACGCCGTCTAATTCAACTTCTCGCGTTCGCAATCTATCTAGATCTGCTTCGACTTCATTTCTTCTTGCCCGTAATGCAGTTTCATCCGCAACTTCTGAACTTAAAGT
>CAZCQR010000043.1:0-7604 GCA_964500885.1 uncultured Clavibacter sp. | reverse complement strand
TAAGCCTTTGCATATGTATCTTGAACTAAATCTTGGGCATCATCTGGATCTCTGGTGTAGCGCAATGCTGCTGCGTAGAGTTGATTCATATATTGCAGCGCATCTTTTTCAAAACGTTTTGCGCGCTCCGCTGCAGATTCTTTCTCGCGATCAACGCGAACCAATGCACCTGACGAGGTGCTCTCCGAATTTATGCCATTCGATTGGTCGCTCACACGCGAAAGTTTATCTTGACTAGTCACTTAAGGCTAAACAAATTTCAAAATAACGTCTCAGGCTCTCCTAATTCAACTGGCTCGATCAATTCAGCGCCATTATTTCTAATTGAATTGACCAATGGACGAACTGGCCAATACTGGAGCGCAGAATCATCTTCTCTATCTTTAAGAAGATCAAGCAATTGTGACTGATCTACGACTTTTGGATCCAACCAGGTATCCCAATCTTTTCTTGGTAGGAAGACCGGCATCCGATTATGAACTCTTGCTAGTTCGCCTTGCGCGTCACATGTAATTATTGCAGCGCTCTTTCTAACAATTCCTTCAGGCGAAACCCAACTACTAAAAATTCCCGCAAAGCCAATTAACTTTGAATCCTTTCGTGAGATATAGACAGGCTGTTTGCTTTTATAGCGACCAAGCTCAGTTGCCCATTCATAATATCCAGAAGCTGGAATCAAACATCGGTGCTTTCGAAAAGCATTTCGAAATGTTGGTTTTTCATGGACTGATTCAGAGCGGGCGTTAATTGCTTGTGACTGGGAGCGAAGCGCTGCTTCTCCATCTTCCACCCATGGCGCAATTAGACCCCAGCTAACAACATCAATACTTCTCTGATTTTCAACGCTCTTAATTATGTAAATATCTTCAGTTGGCTTGATATTCCAATTAACAGGCAGAGTTCGTTCCGGAACACCTACCGTTGTAAATTCTTCTGCAATCTCTGCAACCATTGCGGATAATGCATATCGACCACACATGCTCATAATCTAGGTCAACTCCTACGATTTTTTCCAACCGCTAGAATTAGGCGATGATGAATTGGCGCGCTCCCTATCGAGGCACTGCGCCGATTTCAGCTAAATTAACAATTCCAGGTTCTAAATCTGTAACTAATCGAGCTTTAATTTTGGCAGCAATTGCAGATTCGCCCTCCAGAATAAGGCGACCGCTTCACTCCAGAGATACCGAATTAATGATCAAGGGTTTACAAGCACTTGGTATAAAAATAGAAATAGCCAAAAGTGATCAGCCTGATGCTGGAGATATAAAAATCACTCCGGCGCCACTATTTGGTCCAGCAAGAATTGATGTTGGAAATGCTGGAACTGTGATGCGATTCTTATTACCAATTGCAGCTCTGGCAAATGGCTTAATTTATTTTGATGGTGATCCAAGGTCACATGAGCGGCCAATTGCCCCGTTGGTAAAGGCGCTAGAAGATTTAGGTGCGACCATTGATCACCAAGGAAGATATTCATTACCGCTAACTATTAATGGCACTGGCAAACTCTCTGGCAGCCAAGTAAATGTTGATACAAGTAAATCTAGCCAATTCCTTAGCGCTCTTATGCTGGCAGCGCCGAGATTAGAAAATGGTCTGGCGATAAGAAATATCGGAAGCGCACTACCTTCACTTCCTCATATTGAAATGACAATTGCAATGCTCCGACAATTTGGCGCTGTAGTTGAAGTAACAGATCATTGGAAGATTTCCGGAACTCTCACGGGCCAAGACCTGGTGATTGAACCTGATTTATCAAATGCTGCTCCATTTATGGCCGCTCCCATGATTTGTGGTGGCACGGTAGTTATTAAGGATTGGCCCAAAAAGACAACTCAACCTGGCGACCGGCTCCGCGAAATATTTAGCAAAATGGGGGCGAAAATAGAATTTGTATCAGATGGATTATCCATCTCGGGATCTGGAAGCATCTCTGGAATTGATATTGATCTATCTAACGAGGGTGAATTAACTCCAGTGATTGCAGCTGTTGCAGCGCTTGCAAATTCTCCTTCTAAGTTAAGAGGTATAGGTCATCTACGATTACATGAAACTGACCGATTAGCAGCCCTTAATAATGAATTGAGCAATTTAGGTAGCAAGGTAGTTGAAGGTGAAGATTTCTTAGAGATTTATCCTGCGCATTTGCACGGTGGCACATTTAGAACTTATGAAGATCATCGCCTTGCAACCGCTGGTGCGGTAATTGGTCTTGCTGTAGATGGAGTAGAAGTTGAAAACATTGAAACAACTCGAAAGACCTTGCCTGATTTTGTAGGTCTTTGGCAAGAATTATTAGGGTGATGTAATTGGCAAAACAGAGTCGATCTCACAATTCTTATGATGAGAGTGATGCACGAGTTCGAGCGCCAAGAAATAAACCGAGAAGAAGCAAGGATCGCCCAGATTATTCAAAGCTTGCAATCGGTTTTGTAATAACAGTTGATCGTGGGCGTAGTCGCACTGTCCTAGATTCAGGCAAAGAAGTAACTGCCATGAAAGCAAGAGAGCTAGGAAAGAATTCGGTAGTTGTTGGCGATTACGTACGCCTAGATGGTGATGTAAGTGGTGCAGATGGAACCTTGGCGCGAATTGTTGAAGTTCTTCCCCGATCTAATTCACTCTCCCGAACAGTGGATGACATTGGAGCACAAGAGAAATTCGTTGCAGCAAATGTCGATCAATTAGTAATTGTTCTTGCCGCTGCAAACCCTGAACCACGTCACGGCTTTGTAGATCGCTGTCTAGCTGTTGCATATGATCAAGGAATCACGCCAATCTTGGTGATTACAAAATCTGATCTAGCAGATCCCGAAGAATTTTTATCAGCTTATAGCTCGCTAGATATTAAGACCTTTAAGAGTTCTCTCCCAAGGGAGATACGGGAAAAATCTGTAGGCGTTTCGCTGCTACCTGATCTTTTGAAAGTACTTACTGGTAAGAAATCAGTTTTAATTGGTCATAGTGGAGTCGGGAAATCAACTCTGGTAAATGCTTTACAGCAAGATCACGCAAGAGAAACTGGTGATGTTAATACTGCAACCGGTCGCGGCCGTCATACATCATCAAGCGCTTATGCGCTAGAACTTCCCAGTGGCGGCTGGATCATTGATACTCCAGGCGTTCGCTCCTTCGGTTTAGAACATATCGATCGTTCGCGAATTATTTCTTCCTTTGCAGATTTAGCAGAGCTGATAGAACGTTGTCCTAAGAACTGCTCACACGATGAAGTGGATTGCGCATTGAATTCTGTTGTTGAAGGCAGCACAACCAAGCTCAGAATTGCTGGTCTCCGTAGAATTCTTGCCGCGGCAAGCAGTAAGTGATTCTCTCTATATTTTTAACTTCTAAATTGATAACTTCCATATCGATAAATTCTATAGTTTAGGCATTACATTATGAATATGTACCCTGGAGACCTAATGAAAGATCTCGCTCTATTGCAAGAACTTTCTGATATTGCCGATGAGATATCGCTTGATAGATACCACGCACAAGATCTCTTAATTGAAACTAAACCAGATTTAACGCCTGTAACGGATGCTGATAAACGAGTTGAAACCGCTTTAAGAAAGAAAATTGCAGAAGTGTTTCCCGATGATCAAATAATCGGTGAAGAGTTTGGTCAACCTGATGTGATTTTGAATAACTCTCGATATTGGGTTATTGATCCAATTGATGGAACGAAGAATTTCCTGCGAGGCGTTCCGATCTGGGCAACGTTGATTGGCTTGATCCATAAGGACAGTAATGGCGATGAGAAAGTAGTAGCCGGGATTGTCAGTGCACCCGCGCTATTTCGACGTTGGTATGCAGCGCGTGGTTTTGGTGCTTTTACCGAAGTTAATGGCGGACCAGCGGTGCAAATTCATGTCTCAAGAGTCTCGCAGTTTAGTGATGCTTCGATTTCATTCTCTGATCTTGCAGATTGGGGCGAGCGAAGATCGAAGTATTTGAATTTCTTAGATAACGTCTGGCGAGTTCGTGGCATCGGAGATTTCTGGTCACACATGCTAGTTGCCGAAGGCGCTGTCGATATCGCAGCGGAGCCTCGCTTAGCCCTTTGGGATATGGCGCCACTTGTCATCATCATCGAAGAGGCCGGGGGCTACTTCACAGATTTAGAGGGTAAACCGGGTCCATTTGGTAAGAGCGGCGTATCTGCAAATAAGGAACTTCATAAGAGCTTTTTGCAGGCAATCTCACTCTAGAACTCTCCTCCTTATCTTTCTATTTGCTTACTTATCTGAAATCAAAAGTAATAAGGTTAGAAGGTGCCAAATCTAGAGCAGATTGATCTATCCATCTCTGGAATGACCTGCTCATCTTGTGTTGGAACAATCGAAAGATCTCTAAATAAAGTTCCAGGCGCTAAGGCAACGGTCAACTTGGCAACTGAAAGCGCACATATCTTGGTCCCATCTGGAACTTCACCTAAAACGCTAATTGAAGCTGTGAAAAACGCTGGATATGAAGCGAAAGTTCGGATTGATGCTAACGAGAGTTTTTCTAATTCTCGCAAGATGGGATGGCGAGTCTTTCTTGCTTTGCTCTTTACCATTCCAGTAATTGCAATTTCAATGTTTCATAGCCTCCATGAAGAGGTAGATAAATTTATTATCAAATACTTAACCGAGTTTGGCTTACCGCTACCGCTTTACTCTCCATCTGGTTGGGCGGCAATCGCATTAACCGCTCCCGTTGTCATGCTTATCGCTTGGCCAATTCATCGCGCCGCAGTTCGAAACCTCTTCCATCCAACAATGGATAACTTGATTTCCCTTGGCTCCCTTACAGCTTTTGGTTGGTCAATCTATGCAAACGCCACCGGCGCCGGCGAGATATATGTGGAAGTCGCAGCATCGGTCGTAACTTTTATTGTTTTCGGTAGGTATCTAGAGTCACTCGCCAAGCGACGTGCCAGCTCTGCATTATCAAAGTTGCTTTCTTTAAATCCAAAAGAAGTAATTATTCTGCGCGGGAATGAAGAGGTAACGGCGCCAATTGAAAACTTAATGGTTGGCGATTTATGCATCGTTAGGCCAGGTGAAAGATTTCCTACCGATGGCACCGTCATAGAGGGATCTAGTAACGTAGATAATTCACTTCTTACTGGTGAATCTATTCCAGTAGAAGTTTCTCCTGGTTCTAAGGTAATTGCCGGAGCTATAAATAACAGTGGTCGTTTAATTGTTAAAGCTGATCGAGTAGGCGCAGATACTGAACTATCGCGCATTACCAAGATGGTTCTTGCTGCCCAGAGTGAAAAAGCGCCGATCCAGCGATTAGCAGATCGAATTAGTAATTTCTTCGTACCAGTTGTAATTCTCCTAGCTATTGGAACATTGGCTGGTTGGCTCTATCTCGAAAATTCAGTGAGTGAATCGGTATCGGCCGCAGTCGCAGTTTTGATAATTGCATGTCCGTGTGCATTGGGATTGGCAACTCCAGTTGCGCTCTTAGTTGCAACTGGCCGAGGCGCCAATCAAGGCGTTGTTATACGTAGAGCATCCGTCTTAGAGCTTGCGCCAAAAATTGACCTTGCAATATTAGATAAAACTGGAACTTTAACTTCTGGTGAGATGCTATTGCAGAAAAAACTTATACAGATTCCTACAAAATTAGGAATTACTGAAGAGATTGCACTTTCGGCAATTTTCAGCGTTGTCCGAGAAAGTAATCATCCAGTTGCAAAATCAATTACTAGATCACTTCTCTCAACTGAGAACAAGATTCAGGTAACTAAATTGCCAATCGCCGATTATCAAGAAGACGGTGGAAATGGCATCGGCGCCCGGGTTAATTTTGCCGCCGGTTCCGTGCCTGTAGTAGTTGGCTCTCCCAAGGCAATTCGCAAGGCAACGCTCTCGCTACCAGAAGAGTTTGAAGGTGCAATTAGGAATGCAGTTAATAATGGAAATTCCGTTTCACTTGCAGCAATTGATGGCATTGCTGTAGCGCTATTTGAAGTTGGAGATAGTTTGCGCGCTGACTCAGCAACTGCAATTTCCTATCTGCAAAAAATGGGAATCGAGACTTGGTTGCTATCTGGAGATAATGAAACTTCCGCCTTAAATATCGCCAGCGCTGCCGGTATCCCAAAGCAAAATGTTATTGCCCGGGCAACTCCAGAAAGTAAACTCGCTAAAGTTTCAGAGTTACATTCTGCAGGGAAAAAAGTTCTCATGATTGGCGATGGCATTAACGATGCAGCAGCGTTAGCAGCTGCCGACCTAAGTATGGCGATGGGAACCGGAACTGATACTGCGATAGCAACAGCCGATATAACTTTGATGCGCCCCTCACTAATTGCCGCGGTGGATGGACTTCGATTAGCCAAGAAAACACTGAGAATTATCCGAGGTAATCTGCTTTGGGCCTTCATCTATAACGTTATTGGAATCCCGATTGCTGCAATCGGTGCGCTAAATCCAATGTATGCCGGCGGCGCTATGGCTTTTTCTAGTTTATTTGTGGTTCTAAACTCGCTCCGCATTAATCGCACCACTACGCTCGCGGGGTGAATGTAACTACAGCGATCTGGCTTGCAACCGTTGGTGGAATTCTTGGCTTACTTCTCTTTGATTTATTAACTTCAACTCGCAAGGCCCATGATGTCTCATTTAAAGAGGCAACTTTCTGGTCTATCTTTTATATAGCAGTTGCTATCTTCTTTGGTCTTTGGGTTTGGAGTGAGTATGGAACCCAATTCGGGAAAGAGTATTTCGCTGCATATATTGTTGAGAAATCGCTATCTATGGATAATCTCTTCGTATTCATCATCATTCTAAGTAATTTTGCCGTTCCAACTATTTACCATCAACGGGTCTTAATGGTCGGAATTGTCTTGGCTCTCATAATGCGGGCAATTTTTATCGCAATTGGTGCAGCTGCGCTTGAAGCATTCGCTTTCACATTTGTAATTTTCGGGGCAATCTTGCTCTGGACCGGAATCAAATTGATGCAGCACTGGGATGAAGATCCTGACCTTAGTGAGAATCCAATTGTTAATTTCGCCCAGCGTAAATTTAATTTCACCGATAAATACCATGGTACAAAGATGTTCATTAAGGAAAATGGCAAGCGGTATGCAACTCCACTATTGCTAGTAATGATTGCGATTGGCGCAACAGACCTACTCTTTGCTTTGGATTCAATTCCGGCAACCTTCGGTGTCACACAAGAGCCATTCTTAGTATTTGCCGCCAACGCCTTTGCACTTCTTGGATTACGGGCGCTCTATTTCTTAATGAAGAATTTGGTCCAAAAACTTATCTACTTCTCTTTGGGGCTCTCGTTCATTCTGGTCTTTATCGGTATTAAGTTGATGTTGCTCTGGGCATATGAAGAATTTGATGCTCCTACCAAGATTTCAACAAATGTCTCGCTAATTGTTATTGGATCAATCTTGTTGGTTTCAACGGTTGCAAGCTTGATTAAATCAAGTCGCGATCCGAGCGCTGTAGCCCACGCAGGCAGAATGTCTGATTCAAAATCAGATAAGAAACCTTCAAAGAAATAGCATTCTGGAAACTATTTTGAAGAAATAGTAGCGGGGGCAGGATTTGAACCTACGACCTCTGGGTTATGAGCCCAGCGAG
>CAZCQR010000042.1:0-7723 GCA_964500885.1 uncultured Clavibacter sp. | reverse complement strand
CTTTCTGCTTGCATGTCATGCAGAGAGTTGCTCGCGGGAAAACTTTGAGTCGAGCCTTACCGATCGGGTTGCCACAATCTTCGCAACGTCCATAAGACTTGTTATCAATTCTCTCAAGTGCTCGCTCGGTTTGAAGAACCATATCTCGCGCGTTATAGACCAAGGACATTTCATGTTCTCGTTCAAAAGTCTTGGTTCCAGCATCGGCTTGATCATCGCCAGCTCCAACGCCCGATGCTTCAATGAGAGCATCCATTTCACTTTCAACTTCAGCTAGCTCTTCTTTCAAGCGAATTAAATCTTTGGCAAGCTCGGCTCTAATTGTCTTTAGTTCAGCTGCGCTCCAGTTTTCGCTTCCCTCGCTTACTATCAAAGGTGCTGGCGCCGCCTTTATCGGCTTGAGCGGTGCCGGCTTCTTGCCAGGCTTAGCTTTGCGAATCGGTGGAGGTAAAACTAACCGCTTCTCTTCCACAACTACTACGCCACTATCTTCTACCTCAGGTTTGTAAACTGAAATTGTTGTCGCACCTTTTGCCGTGCTACTAGTTAATGCAGTCTTATGTTGACCCTTAATAATTTCGGTCGGTGCCTTCTTATTTCCCAATTTAGGCTTTACCGCTTTAGAAGGCTTATTAGTCGCCTTGGTATTTGATTTACTACTTTTCGCGACCGGCTTCTTTGCCACTTTCTTTGCTGCTTTACTTGCAAGTGGTTTAGCTTTCTTAGGTGCGCTCTTTTTCTTTTGGGCAGGAGCCTTCTTCATCTTTGCTACCGCCTTAGCGAGCTTCTTTTTTATTGGCACAGCGCCGAAGGCTAGGGCTTTAAACGCGCATTTGCCACTCGCCACGATGGCTTACAATTCTCGTCTGTAGTTTCGCGTTGACCAGGCAATCACCTGTGAGCGAGTTGGAAGAAATGAGCGGCAAGCTCACGTAGAACCAACAAAGAATGAAGCGGCTCAAATTGAGCAAGGCGGGTGGTACCGCGGTCATAGATCGCCCCTCCAGATTCACACGAAGAATTCGTGAGAAATGAATTGGAGGTTGAGAATGTCAAGTAAATCCCCTTATCAAACTCTCAATCCGCAAATCGATTTACCAGCGACTGAAAAAGAGATTTTAGAATTTTGGCGCACTCAAGAAATATTTCATAAAAGCGTAGCTCAGCGGGCTGCTGGCGATTCTTGGACTTTCTACGAAGGTCCTCCGACTGCAAATGGAATGCCGGGCACACATCACATTGAAGCTCGAGTATTTAAAGATGTATTTCCGCGATTCCATACGATGAAGGGTAAACATGTAATTCGAAAAGCTGGTTGGGATTGCCATGGTTTACCCGTGGAAATTGCCGTCGAAAAAGAATTGGGATTCTCTGGCAAAGGTGATATCGAAAAGTTTGGTGTAGCAGCATTCAACGATAAATGTCGGGAATCGGTGCAACGACATGTCGGTGCATTTACGGAGATGACCGAGCGTATGGGGTTCTGGGTAGATTTTGATGAAGCATATTGGACGATGTCTGATGAATACATTGAAAGCGTCTGGTGGTCCCTAGCCGAGATTCATAAAAAAGGTTTATTGGTCCAAGATCACCGCGTTGCGCCTTATTGCCCAAGATGCGGTACGGGACTCTCCGATCACGAACTTGCTCAGGGGTATGAAACTGTTACTGACCCATCAGTTTACGTAAGATTCCCAATAACAAGTGGTGAGTTAAGCAAACTTAATGCCAGCCTTCTAGTTTGGACTACGACTCCCTGGACATTGGTATCGAATACGGCAGTTGCGGTAAATCCAGATGTTACCTATTTAGTAGTCGAGAAGAAGAAGGATGCGGATAAATCCGACTCTATTGATGAAGTACTTGTAATCGCAGAACCGCTCGCAAATATTCTTGGCGACTATAAAGTTATTAAATCTCTCTCCGGTAAAGAGTTAGAGAGAACAACTTATAAACGGCCGCTGGATTTGATTGACATCCCTGATTCTCATTATGTAGTACTTGCAGATTACGTAACCGTAGAAGATGGAACAGGGCTAGTTCACCAGTCGCCGGCATTCGGTGCGGATGACCTAGCAACCTGTCGCAAATATGATCTTCCTGTTGTAAATCCAGTTGCTGCAAATGGCCACTTTCTAGATAACGTTCCATTAGTTGGCGGCCAGTTCTTTAAAGAAGCTGACAAGCCACTTGTTAAGAAATTGCGTGAATCTGGTCTTCTATTCCGTCATCAGCCATATGAACATACGTACCCACATTGCTGGCGCTGCCATACTCCCCTTATTTATTACGCGCAACCATCTTGGTATATTCGAACTACAAAGATTCAAAGCGAACTTATTCGTGAAAATCAAAAAACAGATTGGCATCCAGAAACGATTAAGAATGGCCGATATGGAGATTGGTTAAATAACAATGTTGACTGGGCGCTATCGCGTAATCGTTATTGGGGAACTCCGCTGCCAATTTGGCGATGCGAGAATGATCATGAATTGGCAATCCCATCAAGAAGTGAACTTTCCGCAAAAGCCGGGCGAGATTTAAAGAATCTTGAATTACATCGACCTTATGTCGATGAAATTACATTTCCTTGTGAGAACTGTGGCTCTGAAATGAAGCGAACAATTGAAGTTATTGATTGTTGGTATGACTCCGGAGCTATGCCATTTGCTCAATGGGGATATCCTCATAAACCTGGATCGGTTGAGCGATTTAATGAAGCGTATCCAGCCGACTTTATCTGTGAAGCAATTGATCAAACTCGCGGATGGTTCTATACCTTGATGGCAATTGGAACGATGGTCTTCGATAAATCTTCATATCAAACCGTCTTATGTCTCGGTCATATCCTTGATAAAGATGGCAGAAAAATGAGCAAGCATCTTGGAAATGTTCTAGAACCAATTCCGCTGATGGATAAACATGGAGCTGATGCGGTTCGTTGGTACATGCTTGCAGCCGGCTCGCCTTGGAGCGCCCGCAGAGTCGGTCATGAAACCATCTCTGAAGTTGTGCGAAAGACGCTTTTAACTTATTGGAATACAGTTTCATTTTTTGCGCTCTATGCCTCTGCTTCTGACTATCTACCTGGAAATGCACCGGAGATTTCCAAGCGCCCGATGATGGATCGCTGGATAATCAGCGAGCTAAACAAACTTGTTACTCAAGTTGATAAGGCTTACGAGAGTTTCGATTCACAAGAAGCTGGTGAGGCACTCTCCAAATTTATCGATGACCTCTCAAATTGGTATGTTCGAAGATCGCGTCGCCGATTCTGGGATGGTGATGTTTCCGCACTGGCCACTTTAGAAGAATGCCTTGAGACTTTAACTCTTCTTATGGCGCCAATGGTTCCATTTATTACAGAACACGTATGGCAAATACTCTTCCGCAAGGTAAATAACAAGAAACCAATCTCGGTTCACCTTGCTGATTTCCCTTCCGCAAATAGAAATTTCATCGATGAGAAACTCTCTAAAGATGTCGCGCAGACACGTCGCTTAGTAGAACTCGGTAGAGCCTCACGAGCCCAATCACAACAGAAAATTAGACAGCCTCTTTCACGTGCATTGATTGCCGCTCCAGGATGGAGTTCACTTGCAACAGAATTGAAAGACCAGATCGCCGAAGAGTTAAATGTTGAAAGTCTTGCCGACCTTTCAACTTCAGATGGTGACTTAGTAGATGTCTCCGTTAAAGCTAATTTCCGAACCTTAGGTAGTAAGTTCGGTGGCGCTGTACAGGAAATAGCAAAGGCAATCGCTGGTTCTGATGCTGCCAAATTGGTCGCAGATATCCGTAAATCTGGAAGTTATAAGTTGAATTTCAGTGGCGGAGTGGCAGAGCTGGAAGAAATCGATCTAGTTATTACTGAAACTCCGCGATCAGGCTGGTCAGTCGCTTCTCATTCAGGCGAGAGCGTAGCGTTGGATTTAACGCTCGATCAGAGATTAATTGATAAGGGAATTGTTCGCGAAGCAATTCGTGCAATTCAAGATGAGCGCAAGGCAGTTGGCTTAGATGTAAGTGACCGAATCAAAGTTCTTTGGAATGCAGTATCAGAGGCTGCAGTAGCAATCAATGGCGCAAAAGAGCACATCATGGAGGAAGTATTGGCACTTGAGTTTGAGCGAAGTGAAACGCTAACTCTTGGTGAATCTGAGCTGCAACTTGGTCTAAAAATTACAAAGATAGGTTAGTTTTTAGATAAGAATTTCTGCAAGGATTGAAACTGCGAAAAAGAGAACAATAAACGAGAGATCAAGTGCAACTGGGCCGATGCGAAGCGGCGGGACAAATCTTCTAACGAAAGATAATGGCCGATCGGTTAACAGGTAGATAATTTCAGCGAGTGGAAGCAAGATTCCCCGAGGACGCCAATCTGGCTTGAACATCCTCACATAATCCAAAATTAATCGGGCAAATAGAGCAAGCAAAAAGAAATTTAACGCAAAGACTATCCAGCCCGTTAAGTTAATCAATTAACTCAACTTTGATTAAAAAAACTTGCTTGAGCGGCTGCGCTCTTCTCTTCGCCACTGACAGTGACATTAGGCGGAGTCAATAGAAATACTTTCGAAGTTACTCTTTCAATTGTTCCGGCATGTCCAAAAACTAAACCAGATGCAAAATCAATGAGACGCTTTCTTTCAGCTTCTTCCATATCGCTCAAATTCATGATTACCGGATTGCCCTCACGGTAATACTCACCAATTGCTCTTGCTTCGCTGTAGAAGCGTGGCGTGATGGTTACGATTCGATCTAAAGGCTGTGAAACTGGTTGTGAGCTCTGCGCAACTGATAACTTCGCCGGAGCGCTCTTAACTGGCGCTTTAACAACTGGGCGATTATTTGTTTCAACTACAGAGCCGTCATCTTCGGTCAGGCCGAGATAATTTGTCATTCTTCGCAGGGCATTAGACATGGGTAAATTTTACGGTTCGCGCTATCTCGAACCGAGGATTGAACTTCCTAACCTGATATGTGTCGCGCCGCATTCAATAGCTATTTGATAATCATTGCTCATACCGGCTGAAATGAAGCGGGCCGCTGGAACGACTTCTTGGAGTTTCTGTGAGAGTTTTTGAAGTAATTCAAAACCCGGTCTTGGGTCTCGACCCAGGGGTCCAACGCCCATTAATCCAACTATGGAGATGGAATTCAGCGCTGCTACTTCATCGACAAAATTGAGTAATTGTTCAGGGGCGACTCCGCTTCGATTCTCTCCTCTTAAGTCATCATCAAGGTTGACCTGAATAAAAACATTTTGAACTTTTCCAGACGAGTTCGCCAATTCTGAAATCTTCTTGGCATGTTGAGTCGAATCTAAAGAATGGATGTAATCACTCCACCCCACTATTGACTTCAATTTCTTACCTTGGATTCCTCCTTGAAAATGCCAGATCGCATCTTCAGGCATACTCAATGATTTTATCGAGCCCTCCTCGTCACGATTTTCACCAAAATCCCTGACTCCCAATTTATAAAGAATCTCAATATCGCTAATTGGAAAGGTCTTCGTTACGACTATTAACTTAACGCTCTTTGGAATTTCACTATTCAATTGAAGAAGCCGGTTACTAAGCTCTTCGGTCCGGATTTCTAGTTCGGTCTTGCTCATCGCCAGATTACTCCAGATTGTCTTCCTGTAATCCCATCACGTCGATATGAGAAGTAGCCTGGTTGATGATTTACACAAAGATTGGAAGCCTTGTATGAAATTCCTGATTTCTTCAATTTTGCTATCAAGCCAGCGCTAACATCAATCGAACATTTGCTTCGATCAAAATTAGCCTCTGGGCTGATAGCGATCACTTCTTCATAAGTTGCCAAATCCAATTCATAGCAACGCCCACAAATAGCGGGTCCAATTTCAGCAAAGATTTCACTTGGTGCATCGTCGAATTTTGCGAGCGTTGCTTCAAAAATACCTGCTACTAATCCTTTTCGCCCAACATGTACTGCAGCAATTGCAGTTGGTGAACTCATTAAGAGTGGCGTGCAATCTGCGATCAAGGTTACTAATGCGCGATCTGGCAATCTAGTAAAGAGCGCATCGGCATCTGGTTCGTACTGTGAATCAGAATCCGCGGTTACTTCATAAACGGTGTTACCGTGGACTTGATTCATGAAGAAAATATTTGAGAGCGGAAGGCCGATTTTGGAAGCCAATATCTCTCGATTTCGAAGGACATCTACAGTCTCATCGCCGACATGAAGAGCTAAATTGAATGACTCGTAGGGGCCTTTGCTGGCACCGCCCGAGCGAGTTGAAAAGAAAGTTCTTGCCATCCCTACTTCATAAAGTCAGGGACATCGATATCGTCTTCAGCGACGAGTTCCTGGAAAGTAATCCTTCGCTTGGCCGGCTGCTCGGGAGCATCCATTGCTACAGAAATTGGATCGTTAGCAGGAATGGGATCTGCTTGGCCGTTTAAAGTAGCTGAATTCAAAACGGGTACAGAGACTCGCTTTGGAACGCCACCTTCGAAGCCAGCAGCAATAACGGTTACGCGAACTTCATCTCCGAGTGAATCATCAATCACGGTGCCAAAAATTATATTTGCATCAGGGTGAGCGTATTTAGCAACGAGTTCAGCAGCTTCGCTTATTTCAAATAATCCAAGATCTGATCCGCCTGCAATTGAAAGAAGAACTCCATGAGCTCCTTCTATTGAGGCTTCTAAGAGCGGCGAGGAAATTGCGAGCTCTGCAGCTCGAGTTGCGCGCGCTTCTCCACGAGCCGAACCGATTCCCATAAGAGCTGAACCGGCGCCATCCATAACGCTCTTTACATCTGCAAAATCCAAATTGATTAAACCTGGAGTAGTAATTAGATCAGTAATACCTTGTACACCAGATAGAAGAACTTGATCTGCAGTTTTGAATGCTTCTGGAGCAGATATAGATCGATCAGAGATTGATAGCAATCTATCGTTAGGAATAACAATTAAAGTGTCAACTTCTTCGCGTAACTCTTCGATTCCAATTTCTGCTTGGCTAGTTCTTCTCTTACCTTCAAAACTAAATGGCTTAGTAACAACACCAACTGTTAAGGCGCCTAAATTTTTTGCAATCTTTGCAACAACAGGTGCGCCGCCAGTACCGGTTCCTCCGCCTTCGCCCGCGGTAACAAAAACCATATCTGAGCCGCGGAGAACTTCTTCAATTTCCTCAGTGTGATCAATAGCTGCTTGTTTACCAATTTCTGGATTTGCACCTGCACCTAAACCACGAGTTAATTTTCTTCCGATATCTAACTTAACATCTGCATCGCTCATCAATAACGCTTGTGCATCTGTATTTATAGCGATGAACTCAACGCCTTTTAATCCAGCATCAATCATTCGATTGACGGCATTTACACCGCCGCCACCAATACCTACTACTTTGATGACTGCCAAGTAATTCTGTGGTGTAGCCACGTTGAGCCCCTTTTCAAACCCTAATTCTCAACTTGAGAGTCAAGGTTTCCCTTAAATGTGTCGGCAAAAGTATGCGTGGAGATGCTCGGTAGCAAACACCGACACGAAAATTATTTCGAATTATCCAAATGAATGCTTTTTAAATTTTTGGAAATTTAAGGTCTAACAATTGGCGATAATGGAGTTGATAGATCAAAGAATTTAGCTCTTTTATTTTCCTTTAACTCCATTAATTGAGAGAAAACCTCAAGTTTTAGCGGAAACTCTTTGACATCGCCCCAGTAAACATCCAACTCTCT
>CAZCQR010000041.1:4315-8000 GCA_964500885.1 uncultured Clavibacter sp. | reverse complement strand
GCCAAATTATCAATCAATCTAATGCCTTCAATCCAACCCGCAATTATCGCGCGAGGTTTTCTTGTGTTCTCATCAGCAATTTCAAAAGTTTCCTCATCGATAATTTCAGCGTAGTCCAATTTGAAATTTGGTTCTGCAATATTGAGAAGAGATGAGCGCATTTCACTTATTCGATTCTTGGAAGCCGCATTTCGTAGCGCATGGTTTATAGAAAGTGCTGCCTGTTTACCTGCTTCGCTCAGTCTCACGTTACGTGAGGAGAGCGCAAGGCCAGAATCATCTCTTACGGTTGGCGCTCCAATTATCTCTATCTCTGGATGAAGTTTTCTAGCCATTTCTCTAATTAGAAATAATTGTTGAAAATCCTTTTCACCAAAGATTGCATATTTGGGCTTAACCAGAGTAAATAATTGATTGACAACGGTTAGTACACCATCGAAATGATTAATTCGAGTAGCACCTTCAAATTTCTTTCCTAATTCGCCGGCACTTAATTTGATTTCATCGCCGGGATAGATATCAGATACCTCTGGACGCCAGAGATACGTTGCACCAACTTGCTCTGCTAATTTCTCGTCAATTTCAGGGGTCTTTGGGTACTTTGCTAAATCATTGGGATCTTCAAATTGCAATGGATTTACAAAGACTGAAACGATTACCTCTGATGCATAATTATTAGCAATCTCAATGAGAGATTGGTGGCCAGCATGAAGCGCACCCATGGTTGGAACAAATGCACATGGGCGTGCTAGATCCGTCAGGGATCTACTAACTTTCATTTTGTAGCTCCAGTCCGCTGGGGTACCAGGCGTGATAAGTCTACGACTATTGGAGTTTTGATAAAAGTTGGCTGACTGGACCGCGGCCGGCAAGTTCACCATCAGGTTCAATCTCAAACCATGGTTCTAAAACAAAGCGACGTTCATGGGCTCTTGGGTGAGGCAAAGTCAATATCTGGCTCTCCATAAACAAACCACCATAATCGATAATGTCGATATCAATTGTTCGTGCCGCATTTGGAAAGCTGCGATGTCGTCCCATTGAGTTTTCAATATCAAGTAATGAAGTCATCAAATCCATCGGTTTTAACTCGGATTCTCCAATCAATACTGCATTTATGTAATTTGGTTGGTTATCGGGAACACCAACTGGTGAAGTTTCATAAAGTGATGAAACTTTCTCAACTTTTACGATATCGCGAACTTCATCTATTGCAATTGAAACTTGTTTACGTGGATCGCCCAGATTTGCACCGAGAGCAATTACGACTTTCATCGCTTGAACTTTAAGGTGACTGCGACATCGCCGAAGGGAACAGATACCGGCGCACCGGGTTTATGAACTGTTACTTCGACTTCTTCAACAGTCTTAAATCTATTTAGAATTGCGTTACCAATTCGCTCCGCTAGCGTTTCAATAAGATTTACAGAGGGACCTTGAATTGTCTCGTGTATCAATACAGAAACCTCATCGTAATTCACACTCTTAGCTAAATCATCGCTATGCGCGGCTTCTTTTAAATTTACTTTTAATGTTGCGTCGACGACAAAATCTTGGCCATCAATTTTTTCGTGTTCGAAGACACCATGTTTGCCATGGGCTTTGATTCCTGTGATGGTTATTTTGTCGCTCACGTTAATGAGTTTATCTTTTACGAAGCGATTCGACTATGGCAATTGCCTCACGATGTGGCTTGACCGAATGAGTTCGAACTGCCCAGACTCCTTGTTTTGCCAGAAGACCAGTCAGAGCTATCGAAGCTGCCTCGCGCTGATCCGGAGTTTGATCTTCACCGAGAAATCTTTTCCGAGAAGCGCCGACTAAGACTGGATAGCCAAGTAGTGAGAATCGATCGATATTTCGTAAAAGTTCCCAATTATGTTCCGCTGTTTTTGAAAATCCAATTCCTGGATCAATGATGATTTGCTCAGGTGTTACGCCAGCATCAAGCGCCGAATTTATTCGCTCTTCCAATTCTTCGCGAACTTCTTTTACAACGTCATCGTAATTAGCATGCTCTTGCATATTTTTTGAGTGGCTCCGCCAATGCATGATTATGTATTGAATCTCTGGATTTGCCGCAATTAATTGATACATTTTTTCATCAGCAAGCCCACCGCTAACATCATTTACATATTGCGCACCGAGCTTGATGGCTCGCTTCGCAACTTCAGAGCGGGTTGTATCAATTGAAATTGGCGTGCCTAGTTTTACTATCTTCTCTATTACTGGGAGCACTCGTTCTAATTCCTCTGCTTGAGTCACTCGATCTGCGCCAGGCTTAGTGGATTCACCACCAACATCAATAATGTCGACACCTTCTGTAATCATCTCTTCAGCTCTTGTAATCGCAGCCTCAACGGAAAAGTGTTGGCCACCATCTGCAAATGAATCTGGGGTTACATTAAGAATCCCCATTACTAAAGCGCGCATTATTAATTTGTTGTAATTAAGGACATTGCTTCGGCGCGCGTAGCCGGATCTCGCAACATTCCGCGAACTGCACTAGTAACAGTGCGCGCCTCTGGTTTCTTTACTCCGCGCATTGACATACAAAGATGTACACAATCAACAATCACAATTACGCCACCTGGTTGCAGCGCATCAACAAGCGCATCTGCAATCTGGGTAGTCAACCTTTCTTGAACTTGTGGCCGCTTAGCAAATAAATCAACTAGCCGAGCTAGTTTTGATATTCCCGTAATTCTTCCGCTTTCACCTGGAATATAGCCAATATGTGCTTTGCCATGAAATGGCGTTAGGTGATGCTCGCAATGAGAGAAGACTTCAATATCTTTAACAATAACTAGTTCTTTATGACCTAGATCAAAGGTTGTCGTGAATAACTCTTTCGGATCTTGGAAGAGACCTTGGAAATTTTCTTTTAACGCTCGCGCAACTCTTTTCGGAGTTTCTCTTAAACCATCACGATCTGGATCTTCACCAATAGCAATCAATAACTCATGAATTGCACGTTCGGCGCGCTCTTCATCAAACCTTTTACTCATTAAGTACTTTTCTTACGACGCTTTGGTTTTGCTTCAACTTCGGGCTCCTTAGCCTTAACTGGAACCGGAGGAATTCGAGATGGCTCACGTAGCGATGATCCAGTCCATGCTGGACGTTTCGGCCGCGAAGCAACTCTCTTAAAAATTACTTCAATCTCTTCTTTATGAAGCGTTTCTTTTTCCAATAACTCTTCAACAAGTGAATCCAAAATAGAACGATTTTCAATTAAGATTTCATACGCCTCTTGGTGCGCTGTCTCAATCAAAGTGCGAATCTCTTGATCAACCAGGCTAGCAATAGCTTCAGAGTAATCACGTTGATGACCGTAATCTCTGCCTAAGAATGGTGCTGAATCACTGGTACCAAGTTTGATTGCGCCCAACTTCTCAGTCATTCCATATTGCGTAACCATGGCGCGGGCCAAGGTTGTTGCTTTCTCAATATCGTTTGAAGCTCCAGTAGTTGGATCGTGGAATACCAATTCTTCCGCGGCGCGACCACCCATTGTGTATGCAAGTTGATCCAACATCTGATTACGTGTTGTCGAATATTTATCTTCATCTGGAAGAACCATCGTGTAACCAAGTGCATGGCCACGTGGCATGATTGTAATTTTATGAACTGGATCAGTATGCGGAAGGGCGTGTGCAACAAGTGCATGTCCGCCCTCGTGATA
>CAZCQR010000041.1:0-4215 GCA_964500885.1 uncultured Clavibacter sp. | reverse complement strand
GCATGTACTTTCATAATTGCTTCACGACCTTTTACATCTGGCCTATCTAAAGCAATCTGACGATCAAAACGTCCCGGGCGCAATAACGCTGGATCCAGAATGTCAGGACGGTTTGTTGCCGCAATTAAAATAACTTGATCGTGTGGTTCAAAGCCATCCATTTCGACAAGTAATTGATTGAGTGTCTGTTCGCGTTCATCATGTCCACCACCCATTCCAGCGCCGCGATGGCGTCCAACTGCATCGATTTCATCGACAAAGATGATTGATGGTGAATTCTGTTTTGCTTGATTAAAGAGATCACGAACACGTGAAGCGCCAACTCCTACAAACATCTCGACGAAGTCAGAGCCAGAGATTGAGTAGAACGGAACTTTTGCTTCACCGGCAACAGCGCGAGCTAATAACGTTTTTCCAGTTCCTGGTGGGCCAAAGAGCAGAACGCCCTTTGGAATCTTTGCGCCAATAGCTTGATATTTCTTTGGATCAGCTAAGAAATCCTTAATCTCTTTAAATTCTTCGATTGCTTCATCTGCACCTGCAACATCTGCGAAGGTAACTTGCGGAACTTCGTTGGAATGTAATTTGGCACGTGATCTACCAAAAGAAAATACTCGAGAGCCACCTTGAGATTGCCCCATAAAAAATAGGAGCAAGAAGAAGAGCAAAATAATTGGACCTAATGTAAATAATATGGAGACCAATAAATTGGTCCGCGGCACATTTACATTCCAATCCTTTGGTGGCGGTGTTGCGCTCAATAAATCAACTAGTACCGGTTCTTGCCCAGTTACATATGAAGCTTCAACTTTTGTTGCGCCTTCGATAGCGGCGCCAGGTTTTAGAACTAATCGAATAACCTGATCGCGATCAACAATAGTTGCAGCCTCAACATCGCCTCTTGTGATTGCCGCCATCGCTTTGGAAGTATCAATCTTTGTAAATTGATTTCCGCCAGATGAGATTTGACCAACAAAAGTTACAACTACGATTGCAAGAAGAATCCAGAAGAGCGGTCTGCGAGTTAATTTATTTGGTTGCATGCCAGGTTTAGTTGGCAGCTTGGGGCGCTTTAACTTCTGATTCTTTTTTTCGGCCATGGCTACTCGTACATATGTTTCGCTAGAACGGCAATGAATGGAAGGTTGCGATACTTTTCATTGAAATCTAGGCCATAGCCAATTACGAAATCTTTTGGAATATCAAAACCAACATAGCGAACATCAACCTTCACAATTGCTGCATCTGGCTTTCGTAGCACCGTCATGATTTCGACAGAGCCGGCGCCGCGAGATTTCAAGTTATTGGTCAACCAATCAAGTGTTAAACCAGTATCGACAATATCTTCGATAATCAAAACATTCTTTCCTGTGATATCTCGATCAAGGTCTTTAAGTATTCGCACTACGCCAGATGATTTGGTACCGGATCCATAAGAAGAAACAGCCATCCAATCAATTTCTACATGGCGATTCATGTAGCGAGTTAGATCTGCCATCACCATGACAGCGCCTTTAAGCACGCCAATTAATAAGAGTTCTTTCCCGGCGTAATCAGCATCAATCTGCTTTGCAACTTCCTTAAGACGATTCTGTAGTTGATCTTCAGAGATTATGACTTTCTCAATATCGCTCTTTACTGATTCGAGATCCACTACCGGCCTTTCTAGGGTGCGTTAAGAGAGCGAAAGTCTGCCCGAAATTCTTGCCACGGTCACACCGCCAGGAAGCGAGACCGCTCCCTGCCCCTTCCACGCTGTGATGAGAGCCTCAACTGGCTCGATATGTTCAGCAGAAATTGAGCCAGATGGGGCGCCAGCGAGATAAATCGCTTTGCGAATCACCCTCGATCTAATCGCACGTGGCAGCGCAAGTAATTGATCAATCTCAATATCTTTTGGATCTAATTCATCAAAAACTTCAGCTGCCCATTGATCAAGGGCATCGGCATCATCCCGTAATAATTTTGCAGATCGAGATAGCGCATCTGCAATTCCCGGACCTAATTCAGATTCCATTACTGGCAAAACTTTATTTCGCGCCCTTACTCGTTTAAATTCTAATGCTTGATTATGTGGATCGTGCCAGACTTCAATATTTAATTCTTTACATGCAGCTTCGGTATCTGCTCGCGAGATTACAAGTAATGGTCTTCGATATTTTTCAATTCGTTTTGCCATTCCAGATAACGAGCGGGTTCCTGAGCCACGAGCTAAACCAAGCAAGACGGTCTCCGCTTGGTCATCTTTAGTGTGGCCTAAGAAGATTGCGCCGGCACCAACTTCTTCTGCAAATTTTTCCAACGCTTCGTAACGAGCTCTTCTAGCCGAAGCTTCTAAACCATCTCGCTTCTCTACTTTAATCTTTCTGATTTCAACTTGCTGGTAACCAAGCGCGATTAACTTCGCCTTTGTATGTTCTGCAACCGCAGCAGATTCTTTCTGTAGATCATGATCAATCACGATAGCCATTGGCTTAATGGTTAATGTTGGAGCTTCCTGAAGTAATCCAACAGCAAGCGCCATTGAATCAGCGCCACCTGAGACGGCAACTAAAACTTTATCGCCCGCAGCGAGATCACTTAATTCATCTCTAATCGCAAGGCGTACTCGATAGAGCGGAGTTGCATCTGCCATGTGGCAGAGCGTAATTGCTGTTAGACGCGACCTCCATATGGCATCAGACCCTTGATGCTATATATATTGGAATAAAGCAGACCTTTGCCCTTTGAATTTGCCTCCCACATCATCCCATTTCCAGCATAAATTGTGATGTGGTGAATTGTGTTAACAGTTCCTTTGTATGAGTAGAAAAGTAGATCGCCAGGAAGTAGTTGGCTGATTGGAACATGTTTTGTATAAGAGAAATAGAGCGATGAGTTAAGGCGATCCCAATTCGGCCAAGCCAAACCGGCTGAACGATATGCGGCATAAACCAATCCAGAACAATCAAATGCATCTGGACCTTCAGCGCCCCAGATATATGGCTTACGCGCTTGCACTTGTTTCTTTGCAAAGGCAACTGCTTTATCTCTCATATCCTGATCAGAGCGAATTGTTGATCGGCCTTTGAAGCCAATATCTGGCCAGACTTTTGTATAGATTGCGGTTCCTTCCGCAATCGATGCATTCGCCTCTTCAAGTAATGCAAGTTGGCGCTGCTGTTCTAGAGTAACGCGCTTCTTGCGAGCTGCATTTAATTCCTTTAAGACTTGATCTTGAATCTTTTGTAGGCGATCAACTTCCTTTTGCTGCGCATCACGTGCTGCATCTGCTTCAGCTTTTGCTGCAGCAACTTTTGCAGTAGCTACGCGTTGTCTCTCTTCTGCTGCATCAGCAGCAATCTTTGCCGACTTTGCGACTTCTTCCGCCTTTTTAAATCTAAATAGCGCTTGGGTATTTTGATCGCCTAGCGAATCTAAAGTAGAAAGTCGATCCATCAAATCTTGTGGACCATCAGAATGAAGAATCGAATCTAAATCAGTAAAGCCGCCTCCAATGATGTAAGCATTTGTTGCTAGGCGACCAATATCATCATGTGCTTCTTTAACTTGGCTGATTGCCTCTTTATAAGCAGCCGCAGCTGCATCTGCTTCTCTTGTCGCTCGGGCAAGTTCGGCACGGGCTGCTTCGTATTTACGTCTGGCAGCATCGGCAACGCTAATTAATTGTTTTAGTGTGAGATTTGCTGCCGCTAATTTCTTTGCTGCTGCATCTGCAGCCTTCTTCTTCTCAGCTTCAATTCGTTTTGCTTCATCAACTTGAGCTTGAGTTGGTTTCTTTGGATTAGCGGAAGATGGAATAGATGTGAGAAGCAATAGCGCGGATAGCAATAGTGCTAATCGGCGCATAGAAATAGGTCTCACTACTTGGCTCCCTGGGGAAATGGGGGTCAGTTACAAAGAGAAGAATAAATGTGGAGGCTCAGAGTTCTCTGGAAATCGGTTAAGTGTCGGATATCAAAAAAAGATTGCAACGACTAACAAGATTGAGAAAAGGCTGAGATAGGAAATTGAGCCATGAAAAATCCGGCCTGAGTTCTTCTCCATATCGGTTAATTGGCTGGCAAATGCGATTCCCATGATTGCCGTCACAATATAGGTCCAGAGTGGAAAGCCCGCGCTATAAAGAGTAAGTAGCGATGTAATTATCATCGCAATGGTGTGAAACCAACTCTGCTTGGCAACTTCTTTAGTAGTTGCAACAACCGGAAGCAT
>CAZCQR010000040.1:6301-8481 GCA_964500885.1 uncultured Clavibacter sp. | reverse complement strand
AGAGCAACCGCCTCCTAAGCGGTAGGTCGCCGGTTCAACTCCGGCCAAGGACACATCTTAATTAATCATTAACAATTAATGATTAATCTGGAATCGCTTCAAGAATTTTGGCGCCCACCAATTTAGATTTCCAAATAAACGCATTAAAGCTGGTACTAGTAAAGCGCGAATTAAAGTTGCATCTAAGAGAATTGCAAATGCAATTCCAAAGCCCATCATCTTGATTGATGTAACGCCGCTGATTATGAAAGCGGCAAAGACAATTGCCAAGATAAATGCAGCTGCAGTAATAATTCGTGCCGATTTTTGTAGCCCAAAGGCAACTGATTCTTCATTGGATTTTCCAGAGTCATGCTCTTCTTTGATTCTAGAGAGCAAGAAGAGTTCGTAATCCATGGATAGTCCAAAGGCAACAATCGCAACTAAAACCAGAGAACTGGTATCTAGAGTCTTGGTATTAATGAAATCGCCAACCAGGAAGGTGAAATAACCATCGATAAAGATCAAGGTTAAGACTCCGATAGTTGCCGAAAGGGATAGGAAGTTAAGAAGAATTGCCTTTATCGGCAGTAAGACTGAGCCGGTAAATAGGAAGAGCAGAATCAGCACTGTAACGATGATCCAGAGAAATACCCAAGGCAAGGTCGTCGAGATTCCATTCTGCGCATCGGTGTAATCAGCCGCTATGCCGCCAACTAAGACTTCAGTTGAGGAATCAAGTAAGCGAATTCGATTGATTAGATCTTGAGCTTCTGGAGTCCGCGGCGCCATTTCATGGATCGCAATGAGGCGGACGGCACTGCCCTTTACTTCAGGAGTTCCAACTCGGACAATTCCAGGTAACTCGCTTAAGTTGCGAGAGTATTCGGCGACAGCAAACTCTTTACCAGCTCCTTGCGGGAAGATAATCTCAATTGGATTGCTCTCTTGACCCGGGAACTTCTCTTCAATAAATGCAGATGCTTGATATGCCGGATCGCTCTTAGGTAGAACTCGACTATCAACTTGTGAGAATTGCACATTAGAGATCGGAGCGATCATTACGGCAAGAATTGCAAGTGCGCCGAACGCGACAGAAATAGGACGTCGCATCACAAATCGTGCAAGTTTTGCCCAACCGCCATCACTCTTTGGCGTAATTGCGCTCTTTCGTACAACACCTTTATTTACTTTTTCACCAAGCATCATCAATAGAGCAGGTAGCGGAATCAAAGCGCCAACTACAGCAAGCGCGACAACAATCGCCCCTGCATAACCCATCGATTTTAAGAAGTTCATAGGGAAGAAGGTAAGTGAAACTAAAGTAACAACAACCGTTAAGCCAGAGTAAAAGACGGTCTTTCCAGCGCTCTTCATGGTGTTCTTAATTGCGTTAACTCGATCTATGCCGCGATGTAACTCTTCTCTAAAGCGATTGACTATAAGTAAGGCGTAATCAATACCGAGGCCAAGCCCCAACCCAGTCGTTAAATTAAGTGCAAAAATGCTGACATCAGTAACAAGAGTCAATAGATAAAGACCGAAGAAAGTTCCAAGAATTGCCGTAACACCGATAACAAGTGGCATCGCAGAAGCAACTAGCGCTCCAAATACCAAAACTAAGAAGATAAAGGTAAGAGGGATAGATATCGCTTCAGAAATTTTTAGATCATCTTGAATTCGACCATTGATTGAATTGGCAAATACGGCGCCGCCTGCAACACGGATTCGCTGGTCTTGGAAGGTGCCTTCATACTCTTCTTGATAGTAACCACCCAATTTGTCGATCTCCGTAAAATCCTCACTCTTTAGATATACAAATAGGTATGCCGCTGTGCCATCTGTACTTTTGAAAGCTGGATTAAAGCCGGCGCTCCAATAAGAGATAACGTTTTCGGCGCTGACTTCACTGCGCAGTTTTGTTTCAAGTGCGGTAGCAGCTGCGACGGTAGCTTCGGAATCAACCGATCCGCTATTGGATTCCAAGGTAAGAACAACGGCAGGATCTTTCACGCCAAAGGTATTGTCTAGATAGTCAAAGACCTTTGCTGAATCACTATTGGGATCTGAGTAACCGCCAGAATCAAAGCGGGAGAAGACTTGGGTGCCTAAGGTGCCAAAGGTCAGCACGAGAATAATTGAGAGCAGGAATACTGCTCTGCTCCGACGGGTGATTAGGTTTCCCAATTTCTCAAACATTG
>CAZCQR010000040.1:2232-6201 GCA_964500885.1 uncultured Clavibacter sp. | reverse complement strand
AGGAATACTGCTCTGCTCCGACGGGTGATTAGGTTTCCCAATTTCTCAAACATTGATCTGCCTTCCTTGACTGATGTTTCTGACTCGGCAATAATGTAAACAATGTTAACACCCACGCGCAAGGGCTCGGATTACCATCATGGTGATTTGCGCCATGCAGCTGTCATAGCCGCACGTAATCTTGTTTCCAGCCGCGGCATTCATTCACTGGGATTAAGAAAAGTGTCAACAAATGTCGGAGTATCACCCGCAGCGCTCTATCGACATTTTGAAAATCTCGAGCAATTAAGAGCTGATGTTGCAGCACAAATTAGAAGTGAGATTGCAGATTTGATGATTGCAAAGCGAGATCGGGTTCTAAAGAGTTCAAGCGCCAAAAAGTTTGCAATTGATAGGTTTGAAGCCCTGGGTCGAGGTTATGTCGAGTATGCAAAGAAGAATCCACGCCTATTCGAAATTGCATTTATCCCTTGCGAAGCAGAAGCTACATGGGATAGTGAAGATAGGGCCTGGCAAGTGCTCCAAGAGAGTGTTGCTGAGTTAGAAAGCGCTGGTCTTTTAGATCGAAGAACTAAAGAGATTGCACCGATGATGGCTTGGTCTTCAGTACATGGGCTAGCAACTTTAATTGCGCAAGAAGCAATTCCAGCACGCGAACACCCAAAATCGCTGTCGGATATCTTCGCTGGAATTCAGTTAGCATTGTTTAAGTAATGAGCGAATTAATTCCTGCAATCACTGAAGATGAGATTGAGCGTGAGCCAGATCCGAAGCGAGATGAAGAGATTAAAGGGGATAAGCCCCCGCATCATTGAGACTTCTCTGGTTTACTTTCTGTCGTGCTAGTTGATTTCTTTTGGGAATCAGTTTTATAAAATCCAGAACCTTTAAAGACAACCCCAACATTTGAATAAATTTTTCTAACCGGTTTGCCACATTCTGGACAGCTTTCAATGGGCTTATCAGAGAAAGATTGCACGACTTCAAACTCGTGCGCTGCTTCACATTGATATTGGTAGGTCGGCACAGCGTAATCTTAGGTTCATGGAAAGCACTTTGCTAATTGAGGGATGCAATGCTCTTTGATCTTCTCAATTCGCTCTTCGGCGTAGCTGCGGTAGGTGCATTTCTCTCATTGGCATTCTTATTTCCCGAGAAGGATGGTTTCTTAACAAGCGCTTCACAACGATTAACCGCGAAACTTCCAATTCTTATCCTGGCTTGGCTTATATCTGCAATTGGGAATCTATTAGCGACTCTCGCAAATCTCTTTGAACTCTCGATTCTTGATGTATTAGATTTAACAACAGTTAGATCATATGTAACTCAAACTTCACTTGGAAAGTTACAGTTATTTCAAGTTGTCGCCACTTTACTACTTTTAATTTTCGCAAAGATCATAAGGAAAACCGGAGGCGCATTTCTTGCTTACTTGCTTTCTATATCAGCGCTGATTGCACCAATCTTTCAGAGCCATTCCAGTCAAGCAGGAAGTCACGGCCTCGCAATTGGTTCTTTAATCATCCATGTGATTGCCCTTTCCACTTGGGTGGGAGCAGTTGCATCTCTTATTTTCATGGAAAACGAAGTTAGAAAATTTGCATTGAGTCGGATATCGGTAATAGCGACGTGGTCGGTCGCTACTGTCGTGATTTCCGGAGTAATAAGTTCGCTGCTTCGCTTGGGATTAAGTGATGCTTGGTTAACAACCTACGGATTGCTGATAATCGGAAAGATCGCATTATTGAGTCTTGTAGCAATCTTGGCCATAAAAATGCGACGAAATTTGAAATCTAATTTAATTAAGTTTGAAATTTTAGTTCTCGCACTAATAGTTGGAATAGGTGCAATTCTCTCTAGATTCACGCCGATTGTTGAATCCGAATTGGGCTATGACCCAGTTAGAGAGCTAGTTGGAGTTGCCATGCCTGCTGAACCAAATTGGCAGCGACTCATCTTTGAATATGAAGCAGATGCGCTAATGCTTGGAATACTTGTTTTTGCGACGGCGCTTTATATAAAAGGCGTTGTGATTTTGTCGCGCAGAAAGATTAAGTGGCCAGTAGGCAGAACTATCTCATTTGCCTTCGGTATTTCTCTGCTTGACTACAGCACAAGTGGTGGCCTTGGTCTATATGGAATCTTCTCCTTTCAGTATCACATGATTGCGCACATGATCTTAAGCATGATTGCACCTATCTTTATTGTGCTCAGCGCCCCGATAACACTTGCGCTTCGCACTTTGCCGCAAGGTAGAAATTCAGAAGAACGTGGCATTAGAGGTTGGTTTATATCTATTTTGCATTCAAAGGTTTCGATGATCTGGACCCACCCAATCGTGGTCCTTGCAATCTTTGATGGTTCACTCTTTGCGCTCTACTTCACCTCGTTATTTGGAGATTTAATGTCTTCCCACTTTGGACATCTACTAATGAATCTTCACTTTATTGGCGCTGGTTTACTATTTTTCTTTGTAATTGTGGGAGTCGATCCAAATCCACGACGAACTCATCACTTAGTTCGAATGGTGATCTTGCTAGCAGCAATGAGTATTCATGCTTTCTTCTCCGTTGCTCTCATGTCATCTCGAACATTGATTGATGGTGGTTACTACGAAGTGTTGGCTCGGCCTTGGGCAACCGATCTTCTTGCAGATCAGAGAGCGGGCGCAAGCTTTGGTTGGGCTATGGGAGAGATTCCAATATTGATCGCCTTTATTGCCACATTTATCCAATGGATTAGATCTGATGCACGAGAAGCAAAACGTGCAGATAAGAATTCCGAGAAGAATCTCGCTGAATACAACGAGTATCTGCGTAAACTCGCCGATAGAGAGAAGTAATCGTAGGATTATCGACATGGATCAGCTCTATAAGTTGCCAGATGAATATGAGGCGCTTCGCGAAACAGTTCGCGCATTAGCTGATAAGAAAATTGCACCATATGCGCATGATGTTGATTCCAATGCGCGATTTCCGCAAGAAGCGGCAGATGCGCTACAGAGCGCAGGTTTAGCGGCTGCCCATGTTCCAACAGAATATGGTGGCGAAGGTGCAGATGCGCTAGCAGTCGTAATCATTATTGAAGAAGTTGCTCGAGTATGTGCATCATCCTCTTTAATTCCGGCAGTAAATAAACTCGGTTCAGTTCCATTGCTCTTGGGTGGCAATCCAGAACAGAAGAAGCGTTGGCTAACAGAGTTAGCAAAGGGAAGAGGGTTCTCTTACTGCTTATCTGAATCTGAAGCTGGTTCTGATGCCGCTTCAATGAAGACACGTGCTGTAAAAAATGGTGACGGTTGGGTATTAAATGGCAGTAAGAAATGGATTTCACATGCCGGTATCTCGGATTTCTACACTGTTCTTGCAAGTACTGATCCAGAGAAAGGCTCGAAGGGGATAACTGCATTTATTGTTGAGAAGAGCGATCCAGGAGTCTCATTTGGTGCCCCAGAAAAGAAGATGGGATTTAAAGGTTCACCAACTCGTGAGGTTTATTTGGATAACGTTGCAATTGGAGATGATCGAAGAATTAGCGAAGTCGGCGGCGGATTTGCTCTGGCGATGCAGACCCTAGATCACACTCGAATAACTATTGCAGCTCAAGCGCTTGGAATTGCACAAGGTGCATTTGAAGTTGCAACGAAATATGCAAGAGAACGAAAGCAATTTGGAAAAGCAATCTTTGATTTTCAAGCCGTTCAATTTATGTTGGCAGATATCGCGATGGAGATTGCAGCCGCTCGAGAACTAACTTATGCCGCAGCAGCGCGAAGTGAACGTGGTGAGAAAGATTTAACCTTCTTCTCTGCTGCTTCAAAGTGCTTTGCAACCGATGTTGCAATGAAGGTTACAACTGATGCCGTCCAGGTTCTTGGTGGTTATGGCTACGTGAGTGATCATCCGGTAGAACGAATGATGCGCGATGCGAAGTTAACTCAGATTTATGAAGGTACAAATCAGATTCAAC
>CAZCQR010000040.1:0-2132 GCA_964500885.1 uncultured Clavibacter sp. | reverse complement strand
ATGATGCGCGATGCGAAGTTAACTCAGATTTATGAAGGTACAAATCAGATTCAACGCCTTGTGATGGCGCGAAATCTCAACTTAAATTAAAGAAGCCCCCGGGCGTAAGCACCGCATCCACTTTGAGATCATGAGTTTCATTAGGGATTGATTCCACCAATTCAGCTTCATTAATAGCCGCCACCTTAAATTTCACTACTAGTGATTTGATTCGATCATAGGAACCGCCGCCCTGACCTAAGCGATTGCCAGATTTATCGATTGCCAAAGCTGGCAAGATCATCAAATCAATCTCACCAGTAAATGGTTCACCCTCTGGTTCTGCCACTTTTCTATCACGAACTAGCGACTCATTTTTTCCATCCCATTTAATGAAGAGTAGGGAGTTATCGGAAAGTAGTTTAGGTAGCAATAAAATTTTTCCAGCAGCAATAATTGATAAATTCAATTCTTTGGTATCTGGTTCGGTGTCATATGAAAAATAGCTTGCGACAACCTTTGCATTTTTGAATTTCTCGGACTCAAGTAGCGCTGAGATGAGTAATGGCTTAGCAGAATGCTCAGCTCTTGAATCGCGAATCATTTTTCGCAACTCTACTTTCGTGTAATCCACGGGATTAGCCTAGATTCAAAGTAGGGTTTCGGCGTGAGCGATTCAATTCGAGTAGCCGAGCTAGCAGCGCAATTACTTGCGCTCTCAAAACCTTTAGCGGCATTTGATATGCCGCTTCTAGATTCTCATGGTGCGACCCTTGCGCAAGATATTCATAGTGGAGATCGCACCGTTTTACGTGCTGGTTCCCGAATCCGCGCGACGCAGATTGGTTTAGCCGCTTCGCTTGGGATGGATCACCTACCAACTAGGCCGCAGCCACGAGTAGTTGTGATCTCTGCTGGTGATGACTTAGTTGAACCTGGTAAGAAATTGGCTAATTCGCAAGAGGAGTATGAGGCTAATTCTTGGCTATTAACTACTGCCGTTAAAGAGGCCGGTGCCGTTGGCTATCGCGTAACAACGATTCCCGAGACTGAAGAATCGTTAAAAAATGTGGTCGAAGATCAACTTGTTCGCGCAGATTTAGTCGTTATCTGCGGTGAAAGCCATGATGAATCATTTGATTTCATTTATGGCGTATTGGCAAAACTCGGTGAAGTTAAAAAAGTACTTCCAACAATTGAAGGCAGTGGCCGTCATGCATTTGGAACAATTGGTCCAGATAAAACTCCAGTCGTAGTTCTGCCCGGTGATCCAATTGCTGCATATATATCTACAGAATTATTTATTCGACCAATGATTCGAAATATGATGGGCTTAATTGATCTCCATAGACCAATTGCAAAGGCAAGGCTTACTAATGAAGTAGCAAGCACTTCAGGTAAGCATGCTTTTATTAGAGCGACGCTTTCTACAGAGAAACCAGATCGCAGAGTTGTAACTGCCCTCCCAAATCAAGATGATCTGGTTGGTCTCTCTGATTCAACCGGATTGATCGTGATGAATGAAGAAATGGTGCTGGCTAAGCCTGGTGATGAGGTAGATGTTCTTATGCTGGAGCGACGATTTAATTAGATCATGTGGCCGATAACTCTTACCGATAAAGAGCTGACTTTCCGGCCGCTGCGAATCCGAGATCGCAGAGCCTGGCTTACCGTTAGAGCGAAGAATCGAGATTGGCTAAATCCTTGGGAAGCCACTTCGCCATTAATCGAAGAGAGTAATAAGCCCCCAACATTTGTAGAGATGGTTAATTTTCAAAAACGCGAAGGTCGCGCTGGTCGAATCTATTCATTTGCTATCTGGAAAGAGAATGAATTAATCGGTCAGATAACGCTCGGCGGTATTAATTATGGGGCTTATCGAGGTGGACATATTGGGTATTGGGTCGATAAGGATCATGCAAACCAGGGCATAACTACCCGGGCCGTAAATACGGTGACGGCATTTGGATTTAATGAATTAAAACTCCATCGGATTGAAATCGCGTTGCGACCTGAAAATGGCGCATCAAAACGCGTTGCGGAAAAAGCTGGTTACTTATTTGAAGGGTTGCGCCCTAGGTATTTACATATCGATGGCGATTGGCGAGACCACATAGTTTTTGTAAAAGAGAATCCAAAAATACGGTAGGAAA
>CAZCQR010000039.1:0-8619 GCA_964500885.1 uncultured Clavibacter sp. | reverse complement strand
TTGAAACTCCATTACTAAAAATAGTTGTATTAAACGGTATTGCTTTTGCTGTGGTAGTAATTGTTTCAATTGAATCGTCAATAAAGTAACCGTTATAGCCCAAAGTAACTCCAGCCGGACCTTGAGCTCCGGTTGCTCCTATTGGTCCTTGTGGCCCAGTTGCTCCCGTTTCACCTTGTGGTCCACGAGAACCACCACCACTAAATCCAGCTGGGCCTTGTGGTCCAACCAAAGAAACTCCAGACCCCCAAATTTCTGTTTCATTTTTTGGCCCATAGAGTCTGTAATTTTCAGAGTCGAGGTAGAAATCTCCAATATTTCCCAACTCAGTTTTTGGTGCACCCTTGCCAGAGAGAATTCCTGCGCCTTTAGCGCCGGGAAAAGCAACGAATCCAGATGGAAACTTCAGGTAAACAAGCTTTTCATTTTTCTTGCATTTCTTTATGGTCTCGTCGATTAAGCGAGCTTTACCTGATTTTAACTTTACGCAGTTTCTTACTTCCACACCCGCAGTTGGAGTTTCTTCAGCAAGCGAGGGAAGTGCCACAGATGTAAACGCAATTATCAGCGCAAAAAATGTGCTGAGAGAGTGTTGCGAGAGTGAAAAATGCATATCGATAACTCTACGCTCATTAATTCATTTTAAAAGGAGATTCTCAGTCAAACTTTGATTTCGTAACCAAGATTCTCAAGATTTCCTTGCTAATCTCTCACAATGAACTCTAAACGAACGTTAATTTCTTTGTTTGTTTTTTCATTTTCGCTACTAGGCACAGGTCAAGTCTCTGCAAATGAGGGCTACCTCTTTCCCGTTGCCGGCTGCAAAGTGAGTTATTCCAAGTATCACCATGATTATCCGGCCACTGATATTCAGGCCAAACAGGGTTGTGCATTTGTGGCAACGATTTCTGGAGTAATTGAAGATGTTAATTTGAAAGATAGATGGAGCGGAAAGACGAATCTTGGTCAAGATCGTGGCGGGCTATCTGTTTCTTACATTGGTATAGATGGCGTTCGTTATTACGGATCGCATTTATCTAAAGTCGAACCAGGGATAGCGCCAGGTGTTCAAGTTGTTGCGGGGCAGAAACTTGGGGAAATAGGTTCAACTGGAAGCGCTCGCGGGACAAAACCTCATCTTCACTTTGGAATTTCTTATCCGACCATGCCGGGTGATTGGGAAATCAGACGTGGCGTTATTTGGCCATGGAAGTATTTAGATGCTTGGCGCGCTGGAGAAAATTTATCTCCAGTAAAGGCAATTAATCGCGCTGCGAAAAAAGCTAAGAAATAAGAAAGCCCCGAGTTTCCTCGGGGCTCCCAATAAGCAAGTGGGTACTAGTTAGGTACAACCTGATCAGCCTGTGGACCCTTTGGGCCTTGGATGACTTCGAATGTAACTGACTGACCTTCATCAAGGGACTTATATCCGTTTCCTTGAATCGCTGAGTAGTGAACGAAGACATCTTGTCCGCCGCCATCTACCGCGATGAAACCGAAACCCTTTTCAGAGTTGAACCACTTTACTTTGCCTGTTGCCATTTAACTTATTTCCTTCAGTCTTGATTGGGACAAACGAGATTTTCTAGCTTGTCAGTCTTCCCGTTCTCCAGACCAAACAAGCAAAAGCAAGCGGTATTCGAAAAGCGTTGGACTAGTGCTGAGTCTACCCCGAGAATTAACCATCAAAAACAATTCTTGAAATCTCTACTAGACAGAGCGTGAAATCCGGATAAGAATCCGACAAGCAGATGGGCTGGGGAAGGTCGCATCTGCAATGGATGCGGCTTGCTAACCCAGGAGCTGCGATGAAGAGATTGTCAGAGGTCGGAATTGGTCCGGCCCATGGTTATTTACATATTTATTCGGCGCCCCGCGCTGTTGCAAAACATATTGAGTGGGGAGTAGCTGAAGTTTTGGGCTATCCAGTTTCAATGAATTGGCAATCGCAGCGGTTAGTTCCTGGTTCAGTGACCGCCGATTTTTCCTGGAGCGCACTTGTCGGAAATGGCGCAAAACTAGCCAGCACACTTAAAGGTTGGCACTACTTAACTTTTGAAGTTTATGAATCAGCTGGCGTTCAAGGAGAAGGTTCATTATTCATGTTTACTCCTGAACTCGGACTTTTTCATGGCAATGTCGGAATGACCGGCAATCTATTAATTGATGAGAATCAGATGCGAAGTGTTTTGCGTGAGAATTTGAAGAGCAATGATTTAGTAGAGGAACTTGAGAAACTAATGGGAAAGAAGTGGGATGTTGCACTGGAGCCATTTAGATTCAATCGGGATGGAGATAGCACTTCGTCTGATAGAATTTCGGTATGACATCAGAAACTCGCGAAAAATCTATTTCCTTAATTATTGCGGCCGCAGTTGTTGCTTTAGCAATGGGTCTTGGATTGAACCAAGTTGGTAGCGGATTTGCATCTAGATCCAATGAAGGAATTACCGTAACGGGTTCGGCGCGAGTGGAAGCAAAAGCCGATAAGGCAGTTTGGCCATTGAATGCAGAATACGTAGCACCAACCCAGAGCGTCGCTGTTTCAAAAGTCGGAGTAGCTGTTGATGCATTGGTTAAGTATTTGACTAACGGCGGCATCCCATCTGATGCAATTGAATTTGGATCAGTATCTGCCTATCCACAAGAAGAATGGGTAAATGGCTCAAGTACTGGTCGGATAACAAGTTATCGTGCATCTCGATCTGTAACAGTTCGCACTGATGATGTAAATCTAGTTTTGAAATTGAGTACCAATTTAGGTTCGTTATTAGAGACCGGAATTAATGTCTCAAATTACGGTCCGCAATATTATGTTTCCAAGTTAAGCGAACTTCGCCCAGAGCTATTGAAAGAGGCGATGCAGGATGCAAGATTGCGCGCGAACTCAATTGTGGATGCCACTGGTGGCAAAGTTGGAAATGTCATGAGCGTCCGCTCTGGTCCATTTCAAGTTACATCACCAGACTCAGTAGATACCTCTGCTGGTGGTTTCTATGACACGGCAACTATTGATAAGACCATAACTTCGACAGTCACGGTCGTTTTCAAGGTTAAGTAGCGCTTCGGTTCACAAACCAAATCTGCACACTATGTGGTTGAACTAAGGTCTGATCACTTGGCTTACTCAACTTAGGTGAAAATTCATTCTCAACCATTGCCGAGTCAAAAACAGTTCGATAACTCTCACCCCAAATTGCATTTGGCAAGGTAAAACTATGAGCTTCGCTATCGCCATTTAGAATCACAAATAGACCTTGTTTATGAGTCGCATCCATAATAAAGGAGAGGTGACGGAGCGAATTATCTTGCCAATTCTGGCCAATCATTTCTAAACCGTCCCTATGAAACCATGCAATATCTTTTCGTTTCGTTCCTTGATCTAATGACCCCGTAAAGAATTCATCAATAATTTCAGAGATATACCGCGCTCTAATCGAACTTAGCGATGAGAGAGTTTCTAGTAAATCAGTATTCTGATTATTCCAGGAAAGTGTCCAGCCACCGTGAAAATTCTCGGGCGCATCCCACGGAAGATTTGGGTTTAAAGAGTATGCGTTATTTGATCCAGATTGGGATCGGTCATTCTCATCACCCATAGTTAGCATTGGAACTCCAGATGAAATCATTAATGTTGCAAGGAGCGATTTTTTCAATCGATGACGGAGTGAATTAATTGCGATATCGTCAGTTGGGCCCTCAATACCTACATTCCAGGATCGATTCTGATTGCTGCCATCTTGGTTGCCTTCTAAGTTCGGTTCATTATGTTTTTCAAGATACGAAACTAAATCGGTCAAAGTGAATCCGTCATGCGCAGTAACAAAATTAATTGAACTTGTTGGACCGCGAAAGTAGAAAACATCATTTGAGCCGGCAATTCTTGAGGCGAGATCGGAGACTCCGGCGCTAAATCCTTGAGCTGAATCAGCGAGCCAAAATTGTCTGACCGCATCTCGATACGCATCGTTCCACTCGCGCCACGGATGCGGAAAATCGCCTAAGGCATAGCCCTTGATATCCCAAGGCTCTGCAATCAATTTCAAATCTCGCAAAATCGGATCTGCCGAAATTGCTGAAACCAGGGCGCTAGCTGTATCGATTTCACTTCGAGATCTTGCGAGCGCAGTAGTTAAATCAAAGCGAAAACCATCAACGCCAATAACTTCTGCCCACCAGCGAAGTGAGTCGGTAATCATTCTCGTGACAAAGGGGTTTCGCGTATCTAAAGTATTTCCACATCCAGTCAAATCTTCATATTGATCATCTGAAATATGCCGGTAGAAGGCTTTGTTATCTATACCTCGAAAAGAGAGCGTGGGACCGGTTTTTCCTTCTTCAGCGGTATGGTTAAAAACAACATCAAGAATCACTTCGATTCCTGCTTCATGTAGCTTGGCCACAGTTTCTTGTAGTTCGGAGATTGGATCATCAGTGGCCGCGTATGGAGAGTGGGGAGCGGAGAACGCAATTGGGTTATATCCCCAATGATTTATTCGACCTCGGGAACGGAGCGAGGTTTCTGTCAAGAAATGATGTATCGGCATTAACTCCAGCGTTGTAATGCCAAGTTTCTGCAAATGTGTAATTACGCTCTGGTGAGATAGCGCTTTGTAAGTTCCCCGCTCTGATTCTGGAATTGCTTGATTTCGAAAAGTAAATCCTCTTACATGTGCTTCATAAATGATTGTCTTATTCCAAGGAATGTGTGGATGCTTTACTTCGGGTTTACGGATACTGGCCACAACGGATAGCGGAACAAAAGGCGCAGAATTTCTAAGGTCTTGCTTATCAGTATCGCCGTTACCTAATTCATCAATTGCCTGATGACCAAAGATTTCCGGGCGATGCATCAATGTTCCTGAAATTAAATTCGCATATGGATCTATCAAGATCTTCTCTGGATTAAATCTCAAACCACGGGCGGGTTCCCAAGGGCCGTAGACTCGAAAGCCATATCTTTGACCGGCACCAATTCCTGCAAGATGTCCGTGCCAAATTGGACCATCGCGATGAGCAAGTGAGAATCTTGTCTCGGTCAGTTCGCCAGATTCATCATTGTTAAAGAGACAGACCTCGACCGCCTCAGCTGCCGGCGCCCAAAGGGCAAAGTCAGTTCCACCCTCTACAAGAGTGGCGCCAAGTTTTCCTGAGTCAGCGGCCTTCACTTTGGTATCCAACCATTGCGGCTGCGCCAATGAGGGCAACTTCAATTGGAGGGCGTGGTTACCGACCAGTAGCATTTCCGGCATGAAGATTGCCATCTGCGTGAAGCAAGTTCCTGATTCCTGGGCGGAGAAGAAGATGGTCTCTGGCCGACTAGATCGCGAAAGTGTTGATGCGGTTCTAAATGATTTAGATGAATATGCAATTGAAGAGGCGCTTCGAATCGTTGAACCTTTAAATGAAGGAAAAGAAACTCCAGAGCACACCATTACTTTGATTTCAATGGGCCCAGATCGAGCCAGCGAAGCAATTCGAAAGGGCCTTTCGATGGGAGCTGATTCTGGAATTTTGATCTCTGATGCGGCGCTTCAAGGCTCTGATGCAGTTTCGACGGCAAAGGTTCTTGCTAAAACAATTGCAGATGGTGGATTTGATTTAGTTTTCTGTGGAACTGAGTCGACAGATGCTCGAATGAGCGTGGTTCCTGCGATGCTCGCTGAATTATTAGGTTGGGCGCAGCTCACTTTTGCGGGGTCAGTAAAGATTGATGTCGCAGGTAAGAAAGTAGAAATCGCTCGCATGACAGATAGCGGCGTCGAATCAATGAATGCAAACTTTCCATGTGTTGTAAGTGTGATTGAAAAAATTAATGAACCGAGATATCCATCATTCAAAGGAATTATGGCGGCAAAGAAGAAACCGATTGAGAACAAAACCTTGGCCGATTTAGGAATAAGCTCCGGCGAAATAAAAGCCTGGAGTGATGTTCTGGATTCACAACCAAGAGCACCACGTGAAAAGGGTGTAAAGCTTGAGGATGCCGGTGATGGTGGAAGTAAATTAGCTGACTATCTATTAGAGAAGCGGTTGGTATAAAGATGTCAAAGATATTTGTAGTTGTCGATCACGATGGATCAAAAGTATCTAAATCTGCTGCAGAACTAGCCACATTTGCAAAGCGCGCCGGAGAAGCTGTCGGAGTACTACTTTGCAAGAATGGTTCAGGTGACTCATTGACTTCACAGTTGGCCGATTCTGGGTTAGCCAAGGTATTGGTTGTGGAAAATGACGAGATTTCTCAGCATGGAATTGCTGCAGCGACTTCAGCAATTGCGCAATTGGTAAGTAAGGAATCACCCAGCGCAGTTCTGATCTCTTCTTCAGCTCGCGGCAAAGAGATTGCCGGTCGATTAGCTGTTCGTTTACAGGCAGGTATCATCACTGATGCAGTTAATTTAGCTCCTGATTTATCAACCACCCAATCTGTTTTCGGCGGATCTTTCACTGTTAATGCCAAAGTGGGAACGGCGATTTCGGTAATCACAATTCGCCCTAGTTCGATCGAACCTGAAATCGGTGGCGGCGCACCAGCTATCGAGAAAGTTCAAATTTCTATTGAGCAAAAAGATAAATCTGTGACAATCACAAATGTAGAACCACCAGTAAAAGGTGGTCGACCAGATTTAACGGAAGCAAAAATTGTCATTTCCGGTGGCCGTGGCACAAATGGAAACTTTGCAGAAGTGGAGGCATTTGCCGATCTACTTGGCGGCGCAGTCGGAGCTTCGCGTGCAGCAACTGATGCAGGTTGGTATCCACATACACATCAAGTTGGGCAAACTGGAAAAACTGTCTCACCACAGCTTTATGTGGCTTGCGGAATCTCCGGAGCAATTCAGCATCGCGCAGGTATGCAAACTTCCAAGACCATTGTGGCAATCAATAAGGATCCTGAGGCGCCAATCTTCGATTTGGCAGATTTTGGCGTTGTTGGCGATTTATTCTCTGTTTTGCCTCAGGCCCGCGAAGCCATCAGTTCAAAACGCGCATAACTTAAGTCGTACGCTGGTTTTAGACTTAAGCCCATGACACGCGTCTACTTTGATAATGCTGCGACAGCTCCAATCAATCCAGTAGCGCTTCAGGCATATCTGGAGCAAGCACGCGAATTAGGAAACCCTTCAAGTCTGCATGGCTATGGAAGAGAAGCTAGAAAAAAAGTTGAAGATGCTCGCGAAAAAATGGCAACATTTTTAGAGTGTCAACCAAACGAAATCATCTTTACAGCAAGCGGAACTGAATCAAATAATTTAGCAATAAAGGGAATCTATTGGCATCGCATTGCTGAGGATAAAAAACGTAAGGTAATCATAACTTCAACTTTTGAGCATCACGCAGTTCTTGATCCAATCAATTGGTTACGCGATAGCGAGGGTGCCGAGATAATCGAAGTACCTGTTGATCGCGACGGTTATTTAAAATTAGATTTTCTAAGAAGTGCTTTAGAAAATCGCAGCTCCGAAGTGGCTTTAATCAGCATCATGCACTCAAATAATGAAGTTGGAACTATTCAACCCATTGAAGAAGTAGTTAAGTTGGCAGACAGGTACCAAATTCCAGTTCACACAGATGCGGTTCAAAGTTTTGGCAAAGTGCCACTTTCATTTGCAGAACTTGGACTCTTCGCGATGACGGTTAGTGCTCACAAGATCGGCGGACCGGTTGGTGTCGGAGCTTTAGTCCTAAAGAAGGGAGTAGATATCACTCCACTACTTCATGGTGGCGGACAAGAACGAGATATCAGATCCGGAACTATCAATGCCGCAGGAATAATCGCATTTGCAACTGCAGCACAAGCTGCCCTAAGAAATCGTGAAAAAAATTCAGTTTTTGTCTCAGGGCTTAGGGATGTCCTTGCGGCAACAATAAAGAACGATTTGCCTGACGCTGTCTTTAATGCCGGAGCTGGCGAAAGATTACCTGGCATTCTCAATGTTCGTTTTCCAAATACCGAGAGCGATTCATTACTTTTGCTCTTTGATTCCGAAGGAATTGCATGTTCCACTGGTTCTGCATGTACGGCCGGAGTCCAACAACCTAGTCACGTACTTCTCGCAATGGGACTCTCCGAAAACGAAGCAAGGTCTTCACTTAGATTCTCACTTTCTCCGGAAAACTCCAAAGAGGATATTGATTATTTTCATACCTGCCTTAAAAAAGTTATTGATAGAGCGCGAGCCGCCTATCGGAGCACTGCATGAAGTTAATTGCCGCGATGAGTGGAGGCGTTGATTCAGCCGTTGCAGCTGCTCGAGTAACTGAAATGGGCCATGAAGTTGTTGGCGTTCACCTAGCTTTATCGAAGAATCCAAAGAAGTATCGATCAGGCGCTCGTGGATGTTGCACGATTGAAGATTCGCATGATGCGAGAAGAGCTGCAGATAAAATTGGAATTCCTTTTTATATTTGGGATATGTCTGAAGAGTTTCACGACAATGTTGTAGAAAACTTTCTCTCTGAGTATGCCGCTGGCAGAACTCCGAATCCCTGCCTGCGTTGTAACGAAAAGATTAAATTCGCTGCAGTCCTAGAGCGTGCAACCGCAATGGGTTTTGACGGAGTTGTAACTGGACATTATGCACAACTAAGAACTCAAGATAATGGTGAAAAAAC
>CAZCQR010000038.1:0-8810 GCA_964500885.1 uncultured Clavibacter sp. | reverse complement strand
GATGTTTATTACTGGAAGACCCCAACAGAGAACTGCTTAGACGGTCGTACCGACGTCAAGTGCGTTCCTTATGCTGAATGGGTCAAAGCTTGGTCAAGCTTCCGTAATAAGTAACGGGGATGTTGAGTGGGCGTCGTAAGGCGCCCACTCTCACCAATCAGATAAATATGACAAATCAAATTCAGAGTTTTATGAACCGCCACGTAAAGGCACGAGTCGCAACGCTTCTTGCTCTGCCCCTTACTTGGTTACTTGTCATTTATATCGGTTCTCTCTTTGCACTATTTATAACTTCGATTTGGAAGATCGATACTTTCACCAGCAAAGTTGTGCGCGAATTTACGCTGCAAAACTTTATTGATGTATTTACCGATCGCGCTTATTTCAATGTAACTATCCGAACTTTGATAGTTGCCATTTCAGTAACTTTAATCTGTGCAATCCTTGCAATTCCGATGGCCTTTTTTATGGCAAGAATTGCAAAGGCAACTTCCCGCCCTGTTTTGATTGCATTGGTACTAACGCCACTTTGGGCCTCTTATTTAGTAAAAATTTATGCTTGGCGAACCATGTTCTATCCAGAAAGTGGCTTCTTACAATGGCTGATTTCGCCAATCGGCGGAACCAGTCCTGGCTTTGGCATGGTTGCGGTAATCATCGGACTTTCTTACTTATGGCTTCCTTATATGGTGCTACCAATTTATGCTGGAATGGAGAAGCTTCCTGATTCAGTACTTGATGCTTCATCAGATCTTGGCGCAAAACCAGCTCGAACCTTCTTTGGAATTGTTCTCCCAATTACTTGGCCGGCAATCATTGCAGGCTCGATCTTCACTTTCTCGCTCAGCATGGGTGATTACATAACAGTACAAATTCTCGGCGGAACTTTCCAAATGCTGGGTAATGTGGTTTATCAAAACTTCTCATTAAATCTTCCATTTGCTGCTGCAGTTGCTTTGATCCCAGTAATCATCATGATTATTTATTTAGGTAGCGTCCGGAAGACAGGAGCGTTAGATAACTTATGAAATTATCCCGCTCTGCAAGAACTGGTTTCCGACTCTGGATGGTATTTGGTCTAATTTTTATCTATCTTCCTTTACTCCTAGTTGTCATCAATTCTTTTAATACCAATAAATCTTTTGCTTGGCCGCCAACAGGATTTACTACCGAGTGGTGGAGTAAAGCGGCAGCTAATGATGGAATTAGAGAAGCAGTGTTGCGCTCTGTGGTTACAGCAATTTTCGCGACAGCAATCGCACTAATTTTAGGATCTTTAGCAGCTGCCGCCATCACTAGGTATGACTTCTTTGGTCGTGACACCATCTCACTTTTATTTGTCCTACCAATTGCACTTCCAGGTATCGTCACTGGTATCGCGTTGAATAATGTCTTTACCAATTTCTTTGGCAAATTGACCTTCTTTACAATCGTAATAGGCCATGCCACATTCTGCATTGTTGTTGTCTTCAATAATGTCGCAGCTCGATATCGCCGCCTTGGTACTAACTTGCAAGAAGCCAGCATGGATCTTGGCGCTAGTCGTTTCACAACATTCCGATTGGTTACTTTCCCATTGATAAGAAGCGCTTTAGTTGCAGGTGGCTTACTCGCCTTCGGCCTATCCTTTGATGAAATCATCGTCACCACATTTACTGCTGGCGCCGGACAGACCACTTTGCCAATCTGGATCTTCCAAAATCTCTTCCGGCCAAATCAAGCGCCTATCGTAAATGTGGTTGCAGCAGCGCTAATCTTGATCTCGATCTTGCCAATCTATCTATCCCAGAGGTTAACCGCAGATAAATGATTAAGTTACTAAGACGAAGCATCATTACGGTATTCGTTTTGTATCTTGCATTATTTGGCTTAACGAAAGCAATTAGATATCCAGAACCAATCGCTGCTATCCGCCTTGGATTGGCGCCTGCTTCTAAAACTCCTGATCTAATGCCGGCTCATGAGATTGCTCCTGCCGTTGAACCAATTGAGATTCCACGTGATGGTGAAGAGATGCCAAAAGAAGTTCAGTATCAGAAGGCACCATTAAGTTGGGAGGATTTCCTTAGCGAAACAAAAACTAATGCTTTTCTAGTTATTAGAAATGGCGTTTTAACCTACGAGTGGTACAAAGAAGGATTTGCTGCACAAACTCGATTCCCTTCTTACTCTGTTGCAAAGACAATGACCTCTATCATGATTGGCCAACTTGTTGCAGCTGGAAAAATAAATGAGAGCGATTACTTTGTAGATTATTTCCCTGAATTTAAGAATGGTACGGATTTTGACAAGGTGACCATTAAATCGCTCCTTGATATGCAAGGTGGAGTTGGCGTTTCAGATAATTACCCGACTGGGCCGCAAGGTTGGGGAGTTGCAATTGCGCAGATGTATGCAACAACAGATCTCCATTGGTTCCTTGGAAATAATCGAAAGATGGCATTTGCCCCAGGCGCCGGCGCTGAATATCGAAGCGTTGATACTCAGATGCTCGGCATGATTATCAAGAAAGTAACTGGAAAGCGTGTTTCTGATTACTTTAGTGAAAATGTCTGGCAGAAAGTTGGCGCTGAATTTCCAGCAACCTGGAATGTTGACCGAGTAGGTGGAACTGAAAAAACTTTCTGTTGCTTTAATGCATCAGCTCGTGATTATGCACGTGTTGGTATGGCAATTCTCAACGGTGGCTACGCCGGCAGCAATCAGATAATTACTCGTGATTGGTTGACGCGAATGAAGACGCCAGTCGTAACTTTGGATCACGGCTGGGGCTATTCTGCTCAAGTTTGGCATCCATTCCCAAATATTTCTATGGCGCTGGGATTGCATGGGCAATTTATCTTTATTGATCCAGACTCTCGTACCGTTATCGTTAAATTGAGTGATAACCCAACCGGTGCAGATAACGAGAAACCAACTGCTGAGGTCTTATACGCGTTATCGCAAGCGAAACGGTAAATCTGGTTTATCAGTAATAACTGCAGCTACTTTCCAATCAGCTAATTTTTTAAGATACCTCTTCTCATTAACTGTCCAGAGAAAGACTTCCTTCTCTGCAAGACTTCTTCTAACCCACTTTGATTTGGCAAAGAGTTCGACATCGACTGCAACAGTTTTGGTTGGAATAAACAACATTCGCCAGCGACGCGCAATTACGTAGGCGACATCTTGGTGTTGCCTTTGAAACCTTTTAACTGCAAGTAATGAAAACGACATCAAAGTTATCCGGATGTCTTTGATTCCAGAAACTTTTTCTAAAACTGCACTTTCTACTTTTCCCCCAGCAAAAACGGGATGTTTACTCTCGATTAAGAGGTCCTTTCGATGTTTTTTTGCTAATTCAACTAATTCTTCCAAAGTTATAACTGAAACTAAATCACGAAGTTCAATAAGTGAAGTACGGCGAACAAATCTAAATTTGCCCGCAATTCTCAACGTAGTTCGATCATGAAAGCAGACCGGAACACCTTCTTTACTTAACCGAATATCGCATTCAAAGCCATCAGCTCCCGCATCTACCGCGCCTTGGTATGCAACCAAGGTGGCTTCCGGATAATTTGCGCTAAACCCGCGATGGGCATAAACCTTCATGACTTAAAGATGAATTTAATGGACTTTAAGAAACCGGGATTTGGGTTCTTGGTCTTTAACAAGAATGCAGCTCGATACAAAGGTGCGCGCCAGCCAAATACCCGTGAAAAAACTCTCTGCCTTGCTGTTAAATCTTTATCACTTCCCCATCTTGATCCAGAACTCTCAGTTGGATGGGTGGCTAGAACGACAGGGAGATGAACTCCTTTCAAGCCAGCACGTAGCGCATCCGAAATAAATATGTACTCATCGCCCAAGTAATTGGCTGCGCCAGCGCCAAACTCCTCATCAAATTTGATTCCTTTTTCACGAAAATCATCCACTCGAAGCATCAATTCATAAGTTGCTGCTCGTGCCGAATTTGTTAATCGTAAAGGCTTAATTTCATTGAAATATTCTTTGCGAAGTGCGCCCGAGTCATCTTTTGCTTGCGTCAGAACTATTGAGCAATCTGGGTTTGTTTCCAAATATTCAACTGCTTTCTCAATTCCTGATTCGCTAAAAGTTATGTCGTCATCTGCAAAGAGAAGATACTTTCCATTTGCTCTCTCTAGGGCAGCATTTCTACTTTTAGCTACGCCAAGGCTTCGTAATTCAATTATTTTTGCTGATTTTTCTTCTACTACATAAGAAATTTCTTTTGGATTCTGTACTTGAACAAGGATTTCTCGATCAGGACGTCTCTCTGGAAAAACGATTGCCTTCACACGCTCTGGCATCGTCGAGAATGCGATAGTCAAAAGCGGTCGATCACTCATCATCTTCTACCCGAGATTTCAGGCCTGCCTTTGCTCGCGCATATCTCATCAAGGATCGAGAAGTGCTTGTTAATGAACCATTCTGCAATCTAGTGCCAAAGAAGATAATTAAGGTATTTGCTACAGAAATTTCTCCAGTGTAGCTAAGGCATAACAGGGCTCCGAGAAGAATAATCATTCCGACTCCAGCAGCAAGTGCGCCGTTTTCAGCAGCGCGAATTCTTGTACCATATCGCTTCTGTGGACGTGCTTTCTTTCCATCTCGCTCAGTTTGCAGAATCAACTGAATCTGTAGCTGCTTGGTAAATTGGTAGGCAATATAAGTAAGCACACCTACAATCACTACAAAATTTAGAATAGCAAAAAGCGGCTCTAAAATAATTATGAAAATTAAAACAGCAAATAACTGAGTTGCGCTTGTTAATATTGAAGAGATTTCAAAGGCCATCGCCCATTCAGGATTACCCGCACCTTTTTTTCGGGCTTTCTTTAAAGATTTAAATGATCGGGCAAATGCTGTTACGCGATAATTACGCTGGTAATACTGAGCCAGTCTTGTAATTATGAAAAAAGTAGCCAACCCAATACCAAGGAGGATGAACTGATTCCGTTCAATTTTTCCTTCTTGAAGAACGATTTGTACAAAGAATTTCAAGACTAGCAATTCCGAAACTGAAATTACGGCACCGAGCATTGAAAGAATTATCAATACATATCTAAAGCGCCCACCAGGAAATAGGTTTCTAAAGCCACTCTTTAATTCATCAATAATTGCAATCATGGTTCTACCGAATCTAACTTTCGAGATCCAAGAATTGAAATTAGATGGCCAGCAGTCACAAATGCAGCAAGCGGCAAGCCAAATCGAATCAAGATCTCTGATGCGCTAAATAGCAAAATCAAGATACTCATTTCAACAGAATGAAAGGCGCGTTGCACTGCAAATATTCTGAAGGGAGCGCGTGCCAACCTTAGGAGTGGAGATTTTGGAGCACTAACATCTTTGCTATCTGCAATCTTTGGAAGTTGCGAATATGCCCTCGCGACATGAACTGAATCGTTAAATCCTTTATTTAGGAGAATGAAGACCGAAACTAAGGTCGCAAGGAAAAGTAACTCATAATTTTCACTATCTATTCGATACGCAAGAGCAATCGGAATCAAACTCTCCGTTAGATAGTGGCCAACCCGATCCAGGAAGACACCTTTTGGTGATTGGGTGCTCTTCCAGCGAGCAATTTCGCCATCGCAGCAATCCCATAGCATCTGCAGTTGAGAGAGTAAAAACGCAATTATTAATCCCTTGATGCCAGAGATTTGTAAAGCTAAGCTAATTGAAATGCCAGTAAGAATCATTAAATAAGTGACACCGTTTGCAGTTATCGGAGTTTTTAAAAGCAATCTTGTTAAATAAAGAGAGATTCGACGCAGATATAAATCTGCTACCCAATGCTCGGCATTTGATCGACCAGTAACAGAGGCTGGTTGACAGACTTCGCGGAGCTGGGCAATCGTCGGATTTAATGGACGAGTACTCACACCCTCACTTTATTCTGCTTGTGGGAAATTACCCATTGACCCGAGGAGATTAAGAGGAATATCACCCCGAAGTACCAAGCAAATATCGAAATTGGCCAACCCATATAAATTGCGATTCCCAAAAGGAGGACGCGGCCCCCAACATTCAATCCCAATGAAGTTAGCCAGAGAGGCTTAGCTTCGTTCTGAAGTGCGCGGTAGAGATTGTCATAGTGATGGAAAATAATTGCAAAAATAACAAAGTAACTCGTGACGCCTAATAGATTTGCTGCGTTGATAAGTGTAATCAAGATAATTATTTCAAAAGCGCGAACTATTGAAGGTTCTAACCAACTCAATTTAGTAGTGAAAGTGCGTTCTACACCAAGTAGATCTAATTGCGTAACAATTAAATTGCTCCGCAATGGCTCCTTGTCCACCTGCTTCATTCTTCTGAATCGCCCTCTAAATACCACCGCTGCAGATATAAACGCAAGAATCGGCATAACCATGAAAGTAAAAGCTGCACCGCCAATCACAGCACTCGCACTTATTGCTAGCCAGCGTTCACCAATTGGAAACTGAATTATCTTTCCAAGCCAATATCTAAGTCGCCCTTTTGGCTCTCGCTCTGTTGGCACTATGCCATCAAAATCAGCCATAAATGCCACGGGAGACTCAAACTTCTCTTCATTTCTAATTTTCATAGATTGTGCAAAGTTGTAATCCGATAGATGTCGAAAAGTCTGAATTAGCATTAAAGCCATCGCCGGAATCCACAAGCTCTCGCCAGATCTTGCAGCTCCATAAGCAAGACCCAGATAAACAAGATATTCCTTTACTCGATCCGTGACTGCATCTAACCAAGCTCCCAGTTTTGAAAACTTTCTTGTATATCTCGCTAATTCACCATCTACACAATCAACAATGATGCTCAGTTGCAGCAAGATTGCACCAATTAAAGTGTGGATAAATTCTCCACGTGAAAACGAATAAGCAGAATAAAGTCCTATTAGAAATGAAATCGTTGTGACTTGGTTTGGCGTAGCGCCAATTTTTACCGCAAGCCAAGTTAAAATCTTTGAAAACTTACGTAGAACAAATACTGAAAAGAAACCATCGTTGGCTCGATTAGCCATGCTTAGCCGTAGTTTTTCGATATTAAGTTCGGCTAATTGTCTGGCAACAGCCTCGCGTTCGCTGGCAAGATCACTTCTTGAATAAGGTGCACTCCAGATATCTACGCCATCAACACGAACCGTTGCTCTGACTAGAGCAACCAAAACCAGATCTAATGCATTTCCTTTTGCACCAAATTCTTCAGCCTCGGAAAGTGCTTTCAATATTGCTTCACGTTGATTTTGTGACAATCGAATTGCTCCGACAAAATCTCTATTTCCGATAGTCACCTTATGGCTCACCGAAGATGCGCTTGCTATTCGATTTGCACGTACCAAAGTATTTCCATTTTTTTGGACTGCAACCAACGCAGCGCTAGAACTTCTCGGATAATCTGTTAGTAATTCTAGATGTGGATCGGCAATCACAGTTCGTTCATCAATTAATAGAAGATCTTGATTACTCGATTCAAATTCAGTTATTACGTCGCGAATTGTAGATTTCTGACTGATTACGAGTGAACGAATTGAATTGCTCATTTAGAGTATTATAAATCTATGGCCATCCAAGTTGTGATTCTTGCTGCAGGAATGGGCACACGTCTTGGCAAACCGTGGCCAAAACCACTTACACCACTGGCTGATGGTCGATCAATCTTGCAACAACAGATTGAAAATGTTCGTGCTGTTTTTGGAGATTCAGCACGAATCTCAATTGTTGTTGGGTTCAAATTAGAAATGATTATGGAAGCTCAGCCTGATGTTTCTTTCGTTTATAACGAGGCCTATGATCAAACCAATACTTCTAAGAGTTTGCTGAAAGCGCTCCGAGTCTCGCATGAGAGCGGTGTCCTATGGCTCAATGGTGATGTTGTTTTCGATGGAAAAGTATTAGACAGGATTTCAGATCGAATCAAGAATGAAAAGTCGTTTGTTTGTGTAAATACATCAGCCGTAGGCGAAGAAGAAGTGAAATACACCGTTAACGAAGGCGGAAATATCAATGCACTTTCCAAGCAAGTACAAAACGCCCTTGGTGAAGCGGTCGGAATAAACTTTATTTCTAATAAAGACAAGATCCATTTAATCGAACAACTTGATGCCTGTGCGGATAATGATTATTTTGAACGTGGCATTGAACTTGCAATCGAGAAGTATGGCATCGCAATCGATCCGGTTGATATCTCTGATCTATTTGCAGTTGAAGTTGATTTTCAAGCAGATCTTGATCGTGCTAACTCTAAATTCAACTAAGCCCGGTGCTCTTTGCCTTCCTTATGGGACATTTCCAAAATCTCCTTTGCTGCATCAGCGTTCATTAGAAAAATAAAAATACCAATCAACAAATCTGGCCAGATACTTGGATAACGTAAAGTAAATAGACCGGCTCCAATAATTAATACATTTGCCATCGCATCATTACGGGCTGAGTAGTAGGCCGCGGTTACTAATCCACCCTCTTCTTTTCGATGCCGCGCAATCAATAACGCACAAGTTGTATTCACCAAAAGTGCACCGAATCCAACAATGCCCATTCCTCTTCCTTCTGGAACTTCCGGGCTCAAAAATTGATGAATCGCATTCCAAAGAAATGCAATACCTGGGACCAAGAGCAGAAGTGCAAGTGCATAGCTCGTATATCTACGTTTCTTAAGACTCCATCCGATAGCAAACGCAATCAAGATATTGATCGATGCATCCTCGAGAAAATCGACGCTATCGCCAATTAATGCAACTGAGTCATAAAGCTGACCAAAGTAATACTCAACTACGAAATAAATGAGATTTAGGGTTGCAACAAGCAGAACTGTCTTGCGTAAATTCA
>CAZCQR010000037.1:0-8859 GCA_964500885.1 uncultured Clavibacter sp. | reverse complement strand
TTGATGAAGTGGGTCTTGATTATGTCTCTTGTTCGCCGTTTAGAGTTCCAGTTGCAAGGTTAGAAGCTGGAAGGTCTGCAGTTTCTGCTTAAGCTAGACCGTACTTGTTTCGCTCGCTTTCTAAAACTAGCTTGAGGAACTTATTTGGATTCTTTGCAATTGCCTTTGAAACAAATGGGCAAACTGGTGCAACAAATTTACCTAATGAAGCTACGTCATTTAGGGCAAATTCAACTAATGCACTTCCTAGGCCGCGACCGCCAAATTGCGGAAAAATTTCAGTGTGAGGAAATGTAAAAGTGTCACCAGATAATGTGTAATCAGCAAAGCCAGCCAGTTCTCCTTCGATGAATATTTCATATCGCGACTGCGCTAAATTATTAGTGATTTCCATAGTTCCTCAAGGTGACGCCGCAAACATAATGAATGACCCGAAAATACTTAAGTGAATAACGCTCTGTAAAAGTGAAGCTCGACCTGAAACAACCGTTAATGTGGATACGAAGAAGGTAAGCGCGATTAGAACTATCTCGGAGGCGTTTAGCCCCAGGTTGACTTCGTAAGAGAAAAGAATTGAAATTACAGCGATTGCCGGGATGGTTAATCCAATGCTGGCCAAAGCTGATCCATAAGCAAGGTTTAAGCTTGTTTGAGTGCGACCGTATTTCGCAGCTTTTATTGCAGAGATTGATTCAGGAAGTAGAACAATTAACGCGATACTGATTGCTACCATCATCTGAGGAAGGCCCTGATTATCTACAAAACCTTGAATCAGTGGGCTAGTAACTTTTGCTAAACCAACTACGGCAATCAAAGAGATAAGGAGACCAAAGAGACTTTGTCTTGCCTGAGTATTTGAGGGTGGTTCTACGTGTTCCTCAACCGGAATTGTGTGATCTTCACGTGGCGGTGGCAGAAAATAATCACGATGTCTAACCGTTTGAACTGCAACGAATGTTAAATAAAGCACGAGAGATGAAATTGCAGCAAAGGCTAATTGAATATCAGTAAATGTTGGTCCAGGAGAAGAAGTTGTAAAAGTAGGCAGAATCAAACTTAAAGTGCTTAGAGCAGCTAATGCTGCCAACGCCCCGCCGACACCAATTGCATTAAAAGTAGCAACCCGTTGGCGAATGGTCTTGATCAATAGAGCTATTCCAACAATCCCATTAGTTGTAATCATTACTGCGGCAAAAACCGTGTCACGAGGAAGATTCTGATTGGTATCTGGGGATTCAAGGATCAGCACAACAATCATGCCGACCTCAATAAGCGTTACAGATAGGGCCAAAATTAACGATCCAAATGGCTCGCCGACTCTAAGAGCAACGACCTCAGCGTGATGTACCGCTGTAAACACAGTAGCAACTAAAACGAGACCTAAAGCTGCGAGTACTAAATTTGATAGAGATCTATTCCAAGAAATTCCGAGCAGCAGAATTGCTATAAGTGGAAAGAAAAAATACCTACTTCGCAAGTTCTTGAAACGTGACGACATGACGGAACTTTATTAGAGCTCCGGTAATCTGTCGCGCGCTTTAAGCTAAATCCCAGATATTTTCACCGCGTATGACTGCATCAGAACCGCCATCGATATAAATTGTCTGGCCCGTTACATGTGAATTGGCTGTACTGCTTAACCAGATCAGTAGATCAGCAACATTCTCTGGCTCCAAGTAACCATTAAGTGGCATTGGAACCGCTTTAGCCAAGTTATCTCTGCCTTCCTGCGTTGCAATCATCTCAGCGACCATAGGAGTTTTTACGATTCCGGGGCCAACTGCATTTATTGGGATACCTGTTTTGGCCCAAGCATCCTTAACGCATTCTCGGCGAAGCCAGCGACTCAGGGCGCGTTTTGTAGATCCATAAATTAAACCCTCAACGCCGCCGCCTTGATCAACCAGAGCTTGAGCACGTGAAAGTGATTTCTCCTCGTTACCGGAAAGCATAAGTTCAACCAATTCTTTATCGTTTGGCATAAGCGAGGCCATCGAACTGGTTATGGCGACTCTCGGCGATTTACTCTTGGCAAGTGATGAATGCATAGCGGTAATAAATTCGGTAGCGCCAAAGAAATTTATTGAAACCGTCTTTGCTACTGGCAGTGCCGAGCCGGCATTGGCTAAAACGGCATCGACTATGCCACCTGCCGCTTCAATTGCTTTTTTAGCAGCCTCTTGACGCCCTTCATGAGTACTTAAGTCGCCGATAACTTCGGCATTCTTAATATCGACGCCAATTACTTTATCCCCTTGAGCGATGAGCTTATTTTTTGTTGCAAGTCCGATTCCTGATCCGGAGCCAGTAATTACATAAGTTCGAGCCATGAGAAATCTCCTAACGCTTTAGCTTACTTTTAAGAACTCCCGGAGCGCACTTACTAACCTCTCGATATCTTCACGAGTTGAATATGGAGCCAATCCAGCGCGGACAGCGCCCTCGTCACCAAGCCCTAGCGCTAGGGATACTTCATAAGCGTAGAAATTATGAGCAGGTGCATTAATTTTCTTAGTAGCTAGGTATTTATAGATATCGATTCCGTTTACATTTGGAAAATTAAAATAAACAGTTGGCGTTCTTTTTTGCGCATGTCCGTACATGATAATTCCTGGAAGCTGGGCTAATTCTTTCTCTAGATAATCAAATAAATCTTCCTCATATCTTTCAAGTGATTGCATCGATTTTGCTATCCGATCACGCCTGGATCCAGTTGCCGATGAATCAAGTCCAGCCACATAATCAATTGAAGCTGTAACACCAGCCATGATTTCGTAAGGCAAGGTTCCAAATTCAAATCGCTCTGGAACATTCATCGTTGAAGGTCGCAATTTATCGTTTGTAATTGATTCGAGTAATTCTGGATGAGAGACCAGCGATGCGCAATGCGGACCAAGTAGTTTGTATGAGGAGAAGCCGAAGAAATCAATCGGAAGAGATTTGAAATCAATCAATGTGTGTGGCGTTAAATGTACGCCATCTACAAGAAAGAGTGAGCCATTAGCTTTTACCGCCGCACCTATGGCACTTATATCCGGTCTAGTTCCAAGTGTGTTTGCAGCACCCGTAACTGCGACGAATTTAGTTTTGGATGTCAATAAATCCGTTACTGCAGATACTGGAAGCTCGCCGGTTTTTCGATCAAACTCTGCCCATTTGACGGTGGCACCTTTTGCTTCTGCTGCTTGAATCCAAGGTCTGATATTTGAGTCGTGATCTAACCTCGAGACGATGATTTCATCACCGGGACCCCATTGCTTTGCAAGATTTCTTGATAAATCGTAAGTTAATTGGGTCCAGCTTCTGCCATAAATAACACCTTTAGCATCACAATTGAGAAGATCTGCGACCGCGCTTCGATATTCAACAACACATTTTTCGGCGTTCTGTTCGGAGAGAGTAATTGTTCCCCTATTGGAACTTGCTTGTGTGATTGCTTTGGAGATTTCCTCCCCAACGACTTTGGGAACCTGACTTCCACCTGGACCATCAAAGAAAGCGATACCAGTTTCTAGCGATGGGAAATCTTTTCTAATTCGATTTACGTCGTAGCTCATGAGTTAACTCTACGGCACCGGGGTAAAGCCGCCGGCTTGGCCAAAGAACTTTAGTTCTTCTTCAAGTGAAGTGATAATCGCATCTGCGCCATAGAACCCGTGGCCCTCGCCTTTGAAAGCGAAGTATTTATGAGTTATTCCCTTCTTAATACAGATATCTCTAAACATCTCTGATTGAGAAGGTGGCACTATTTTGTCTTCAGTACCCTGAAAGATAATAAGCGGTGTACTTAATTTATCGGCATGCGTCAATGGTGAACGTTCTTTATATAGATCGGCCTTTTCTGGGTATGGACCGATCATTGAGTCTAAATATCTAGATTCAAAATCATGGGTATCTTCGGCAAGAGCAGTTAGTTCGGCAACTCCGTAATAATCAGCACCCGCGGCGAAGATGTTGCTGTGAACTAGCGCGTTAAGAACTGTGAATCCACCGGCGCTTCCGCCACTAATGAATATTTGTTTTGGATTAGCTGTGCCATTCTTAATCAAATAATCGACTGTGCTCAATACATCTTCATAATCAATGATGCCCCAATTTCCATAAAGCAAGTGACGATACTTAGCGCCATATCCGCTAGATCCACCATAATTAACATCTGCAATCGTAAAACCGCGAGTCGTCCAATAGAGATAATCAATTTCAGCAGTAGCAAATTTATGCGCCGTTGGTCCGCCATGAACTCGAATCATCACAGGGCCTGGAATATCAAGTTTGTATTCTGGATTATGGGCGCGATGCAGAATCACCTTTACTTCTCTTCCCTTACCAGGAATCGATATTTCCTTAATCTCTGGCGCATATGTCGCTGGAATGGGAAGAGGGTTTTCTCTAATAACTTGCAGAGCATTTAGGTTCTCAAACTTTATTAGAGTCGGAAATGTCGAGTTACTAGCAGCAAATGCAATTACGCTCTTTCCATCTGTCGCAAATGTTGGCGAGATATATGTAAAGTTTGATTCAAAATCTGAAACTTTTCCGCTCTTCAAATCAACTTTGGCTAATTTACGATTATCGACAGGTCCATGAATTCCAACGAAGGAACCATCATCTAGAAGTAGAACACCTTGATAACCAAGTTGCCAAGCTGGGAAACCCCACTCGCTCTCTTCTCGAACAATTTGCTCCTTATTGCCAGAAGTATTTACTCTCCAAGGATTCCACCAGCCAGAACTCTCATCCAGATAGAGAATATTCTCGTTATCAATCCATTCTGGAGATAAAACAGGATTAGAAGAGCTACCGGTGAGCGCTCGCTTATTCTTGAGGTTTCCATCTTCAATCTCAGCTAAGTATAAAGTTGTACCATCCCATGGCATCAATGGATGATCCCAAGAGACCCAAGTTATTTTCTTCTTATCTGGAGAAATTCTCGGATGGGCGAAAAATTGATGCCCTTCAAGCAAAACTCTGATCTGACCTTCATCACTTATCTCAATCAATTGTCGCTTACAAGAATCTTTGGTCACTTGTTCACGTACACACCAAATTCCATTTTTCACTTCAATAAATTCTGCGTACCTATCTTCTTTGCCAGTATCGGGAGTTAAAGGTTTAGGTTGATCTGAACCAATCTGAAGATAAACTCTTTGGTCACTTTGATTTGTGAAATATATTTTGTAACTATTTTCATCGCCGATTCCAAGATAGCTTCGACCGCCCATTTCATGAACCGCGTGGCTGGCGCTAAATGGTGCTCTGATTAGATCTCCGTGTTTCTTGCTGACAATTACACGTCGACCGGCTTCTGCCGGACGAGACTCAACCCACCAGATATCTTCACCAACAAATTGCGGCCAAGAGACCGATACGCCCGCTTTTGCGACGATTTCGGCGCTCAGTGGAGAGGGCCATTCGCCAGGTTTCATCTTCGAAATCTACAGAGAATTGGCAAGATGTCCCAATGGTTGAGTACCGATTCTTGGAATCACTCGAAGACCAGAAGCTTGGTCGGTACCTTTTTGATGAAGTTTGGCCGGCACCCGAAGAAGGCACGCAGATTGCGCCAAATTTCTTGCAGGCATTAATGCATAGCGGTTCCTATCTTTCCGGCGCTTTTATAGAGGGCAAGATCGTGGGAGCTGCATTTGGATTTCCCGCAAAAGACGAAGATGGATCTTTTTACATACATTCTCATATGGCCGCTGTCTTGCCATCACATAGTGACCAGGGTATTGGTCTTGGATTAAAACTTCATCAAAAGGATTGGGCAATCAAAGAAGGCTATAAGAAAATTAAGTGGACATTTGATCCATTGGTTGCACGAAATGCTTGGTTCAACATTGTCCGTTTAAAAACAAAAGCTATTAAATATTATGTAAATTTCTATGGCACGATGGCGGATTCAATAAATGCTGGCGATGATTCAGATCGGATTTTAGTTGAGTGGGATTTGCTTAACGAACGAGTCATTAAGCCTTCGGCAAATCAAATCTCAGTCGAAATCCCCAAAGATATTGTCGAGATTAGAAAGAGCGATATTGAGAGCGCGAGAAATTGGCGAAAGCAAGTACGGGAAGCGATAAAGCCAAAGCTTGATGCTGGTTGGTCAATAATAGATTTCACCAAAGATTACAAGTACATACTAAGTGAGGAAAAATGAAGCTAGAGCGAATCGAATTTATATACGCCGATATTCCCTTGGTTAGACCTTTCACTACCTCTTTTAGTACCCAGACTGTTCGCCATCTCATCGTTGTAAAAGCTCATACAAATGTTGGCATCGGTTGGTCTGAATGTGTCGCTATGGCTGAACCTTTATATTCAAGTGAATATTTGGCGGGCTGCGTTGACGTGATCAAAACTTTCTTCTTGCCGGCCCTAAAGAGTGCCGGTGACTTTGAGGTCTCCCAGATTTCCAAGATTTTAGAGCCATTCTTGGGCCATCCAATGGCAAAGGCTGCTTTGGAAACTGCCTGTCTAGATGCCCAGTTAAGGAGCGAAAATCGATCATTTGCTCAATTCTTTGGAGCGAAGCGAACCAAAGTTGATTGTGGTGTTTCAGTTGGAATTTCGACAAGTATTGAAAAATTGGAAGAAGAAGTAGCAAGTTATGTTGAACAAGGTTACAAACGAATTAAGTTAAAGATCCAACCTGGTTGGGATATTAAACCAGTCGGCAGAATTCGTGAGCTGTACCCAAATACATTAATGCAAGTTGATGCTAATCAAGCATACTCAAGGTCGGATATAGAACATTTGCTGCAACTGGATCAATTCAATCTTTTGTTAAATGAACAACCGCTGCACGAGCATGACATTTTAGGTCACGCCAAATTAGCAGCTCGTTCTAAGACTCCGGTCTGTCTTGATGAATCAATTATTTCGCTTCAAACAGCGCAAGATGCGATTGAGATGAAAGCAACTACCGTAATCAATATTAAACCAGGTCGAGTCGGCGGTTACATAGAAGGTAAGGCAATTCATGACTATTGCTTTGCAAATAAGATTGATGTCTGGTGTGGTGGAATGCTTGAAACAGGAATCGGACGAGCTGTAAATGTTGCCTTAGCTGCTCTAGATGGATTTACCTTGCCAGGAGATACTTCGGCTTCTAGTAGATATTACAAACGCGATATTACTGAGCCGTTTGTGATGAAGGATGGACAATTAGATGTTCCAACTGGTCCTGGCCTAGGCGTTGCAATAGATGAAGATTTCTTAAATTCAATTACTGCAAAACGAGAAGAAGTAAAGCTTTAACCCATCACCGTGCCACTCGTGGCATTGCGATCTCGTTTTCTCGAAAAAGTTCCGAGGTTAATTTCATGTCCAGATTTTTCACATTTGTAAATAACAGGATCTGAATCGTGGTCCTGTCCCAACTCAACCTCATTAATTAGGTGAGCCATAATGAATCCAACTCCAGGGGCATTCTTAAATTGATTTCCACTGGTGCCGATAGCTACATAGAAACCAGGAACATCAGTTTTGTCATAAATAGGTGTCCAATCTGAAGAAACGTCATAGACACCGACTACTCCAATGGGAGACGAGGGGATTTGGGCGGCAGGAAAGCGACGAGCAAATCGATAAGTTTGGGACTCAAAAACTTCGACGGTTCTAGTCATATTAACTTCATCGACTTTATCGGGCTCTACCCAATGCCATGGATCACACTCTGGTTCAGTTCCGCCAACCAAAGTAATCCCGCCCGGACCGGAACGTACATAAGTTCCTAAGTCAAGGTCGCCCATGATTGGTCCCGGGAGTAAATCTTTTGGTGAGGAAATCTGATGTACCTCTTGGCGCATTGGTTTAATCTCGACTGTGTAATCACTGCCTGCACCTACCATGCGACTAATCATTGTTGACCATGGCCCAGCAACATTTACCACAACATCACATTCAATTGTTTCGATTCCCGAAGTTAAAGTTTTTTTCGTTTCGGCATCAAAGTCGGCAATTGTCACTGAATTAACACGACCGGTTTGGTCTTTTCCAATTGAAGTTACAGCTTTGCGATACCGAAAATTGGCACCTGATTGCTTTGCAGCTTCTGCCAAGTTCTGCGCTGCTAGTAATGGATCACTTACATATCCACCTACCGGACTAAAAATTCCACCAAGTTCTTCAGTTGCTTCGTCCCAGAACGCATCTGACTTTACGGGCTTGTTTGGCCAGTATCGACCTGCATCGATTCCAGGCATCCGCGCTTTCAAAGTATTGGGATCCCAGATTTCATAAGGAATCTTTGCTTGATCAAATAATTTCATTGTTCGTTCATTTGATAGAACCGGCACATCGAGCATGACATATCCGCGATCTTCCAAATGCGCATAATGAGATTGCGAATTAGGATTATTGCCATCAATTAGAGATTTCCACTCTTTCCATAGGAAATATGACTCCCAGGCAAGAGCTACTGCATCAAATGTAGAGTAATTAAATCTAACTACTGCACTTGAAGCGCTTGTAGATCCCATTCCTGCTGCAGAATTACGTTCAATTACAGTGACATCGTTTCCACTGCGAGCCAATTGCAGCGCAATAGAAGAGCCAATCACCCCAGCACCGATGACGACAATCCGCATCGGAGAATTGAACCAGCCTACTTACTTCGATTGAAGAGCTTTGCGAAAAAGCCCGGCTCCTTCGGGTCATTGGCGTGCCCTTGGCATTGTTGAGATTTTGGAATACCTCTCATTACTTGAGAAACATGTTGGCCACACCCTGACCAGGTAGCTTTTCCGCATTTTCTACATCTAATTTGAGAACACATTTGAACCTCTTTCTATATCTTGAGGATACCCCGGGGGGTATGCTAATGTCTAGCCAAGGAGGTCCGAATGCCGCGAAAAA
>CAZCQR010000036.1:7506-9341 GCA_964500885.1 uncultured Clavibacter sp. | reverse complement strand
CGGTTGCAAGGGCGATAGACATTGTGATTCATGTCGGAATGGATCAGGAGGGTGCTCGAAGAGTCCTGCAATTAATTGCCGTGGGTGAAAGAACAGAAGGTAGTCACATCGATAGTGATGAAATCTTTACGTGGGATGGGGCCAATTACCAACGCGGAATCGGGCGAGCGATAACCGAACGAATTGAATAAAGATAATGAATATCGAAATGAATATTGATTTGATTACAAAAATTGGTGGCTATTTTTCACCGTTTTTCGTAGCTTCAATAGCAGCAGGATTGGCATTCTTTGGATGGCGCTCACTAGAAAGTGAGATCGCCTTAAGCTTCCGAAAGCGAAATCTTAAGAAAATTGAATTAAACAATCACAGGGTTTTCGAAAGCAGTAAGGAACGAGGCAAGCCCAAGCTTCTAGAGATTTCGGCAATTGCAATTGTTGGAACTGCAACATTCCTTATCTCACTCATACTCACTTCCTCAAAGGAAATCAGTTTCTCTATTGCGCTTCTTAGTTCAGCCGCGCCACTAATTGTTTCAAAGAAGAAGTTAAAGAAATTGGAGCGAGAGCGGGAGCGTTCCTGGCCGGAAGCAATAGAAAACATAGTTTCAGCTCTACAGGCTGGTCAATCAATTGCGGAGGCGCTCGGGGCGCTGACCTTGCATGGACCAATCCATCTAAGACCAATTTTCAAAAGGATTCAGAATCGGATTTCTGATGGAAGAACCCTAGAAGAATCAATACTGATTGAGTTAAGGGTTTTGGAGAATGCTGTTGCTGATCAAACATTGATTTCACTTCTAATCGCAAAAGAATATGGTGGTCGTGATGTCACGACAACGCTACGACTACTTGCAACATTTCTTAGAGAGCAGGATGAAGCAATCGAAGGAATAGAAACCCGATTTGGTTGGGTGAAAAATTCAGCACTTCTAGGAACCGTTGCCCCTTGGTTGCTGCTAGGACTTCTCTCAACGCAACGAAATACGATTCTTGCGTATGCAACTCCAGCTGGGCGAACGGTTCTCTCAATTGGTGTAATCGCAACTGGTATCGCATACATTTGGATGGATCGAGTTGCAAAACTCCCTGAACCCGCTCGATTAATAGGATTTGACTTCACTTTAAATCGTAATCAATTCACTAGCAATACAAAATCAAGCCGAAGTAATCCTCTAAATCTGGCGAATCCACCTGGTGAAAAATGTTAATTTTTCTAACGGTTGCGCCTTTGCTTGCCATAGGAATTTGGCTTGTTGTAAGTGAAAGCCTTATTGGCAGAGATTGGAGTGAGAGTCGCGCTAGAAGCGGCTTCTGGAACTCTGGAAAATTAGAGAGGCTAGAAGTTTTAGTCACTGCTTCGATTTTGCTCGCACTTTCTATTCTCATTGCATTTTGGAATCGCTTCAATTTGCTAGTTCTCATCTGCTTTGGGATGGGGATTGCCTTTTCAGTAAATTATTTGAATCGAGAGAAGGAGTTAGCTAAAAAGCGAAAACGCCAAATTGATGGAGAACTTCCCATCTTCATTCAGTATTTGGCGCTAATGATTTCTTCTGGACTATCTCCGCTGCGGGCTATTGAGATTTTCTCAAATCGGAATCAGCAGCTTGAAATACTCTCAAATAATTATTCAATAATTGTTGAGGAGATGCGGTATTTGATTCACGGGATTCAAAATGGCCAAACCATCATTCAAGGTTTAGAGGAATTTGTAAGGCGCACGGAGACCCCGAGTTCTCGTCGCTTTGCAAACTCGATGATTATTGCTCTCGATCGTGGAACTCCTCTAGTTCCGGTTCTTACTTCACTAATCAGAGATAGCAGAGTCGACTC
>CAZCQR010000036.1:2054-7406 GCA_964500885.1 uncultured Clavibacter sp. | reverse complement strand
CAATATCCATAGAAATTGAATGGGGGAGAAATGAAGGTAATTAACGGAATTGCACATTTAGCATTCCTGATTGAAAGATCGATTGAACTAATTGGAAATGCACTCTTTAGTTTGATACCGAGAATTGCTCGCGATAAGATCGTAAATCTAAATAACTCATACAAGGAACATCGGAACAGATTTCTCGGAATTGGGCAAAATGCAAGCCACTCTGCAAATCTAAAACCTGCGGGTGTCGACGATGAGAGAGGTGACGTTCCTGGATGGGTACTGGTTGTTCTAATGACGACCGGCCTAGTAACGGCGTTATGGACTATCGCTGCCCCAAGATTGAGTCAGATTCTAAAAAACTCTCTAGATTCGATGAACAATATTCGTTAAATCGTTTCTGATGAGACTAAATCTGGCTAAAGATCCCGAGCTGCTTCCTAACCAAAGCAGCAATCAAGTTCGCAAATTTGAAGGCACCCAAACCAACGATCAAGTTCGCAACCTTGAACTCAACCAAACTGGCAATCAATCTAGCAACCTTGAAGGCAACCAAACTTGCAATCAATCTAGCAACCTTGACCGCGACCAAACTGGCAATCAATCTAGTAACTTTGAACACAATAAGTCCGGTGGCAATCCAGTTCTCTCTCAATTAGATGTTTCTGAAAAGGGTTCAGTCGATGCCGGATTAACTTTGATTCCAACGACAATCTTCTTCTTGTTTCTACTGCAGGTTATTTTGGCGGGCTCCTGGCAAGTTGTGGAACGCGCAAAATTACATGACCTTCTCATCCGAGAATCCATTTCAGCCGGCGCGCCGACTACTGCGGGCTCGTCATTCAATAAACCCAGCGAGAACCGTTCATTAGATACGAATCAAAATGCTGGCAATGAAACCTTGATTACTAGAAAGCGCACAAGTGAGTACGGGGATATTTATGAATATTTGTCAGAGAAGAAAGTTCCAATATTCGGTGCGTTGCTAGAAAGTTTTGGAGTAACTGAATTCAAAATTAAATTGAGCGCTATCAGAGTTGAGTGAGGAGTTTCCCGGATATGACGCTAGTAGTTTGCACGCATTCACAAATGGGAAGCACTGCAAAAAGCTTTAAATCATGCGGGTGCAAGGCAGTACCTAATGATCAAAAAGGCGGATCTAGCGCAGCGCTCAGTAAACAAAGTGGCAGATGCAATTCAGTCAGTGGTGATGAATCGGGTTCTGCCGTCGCAGAATTTGTCTTACTTGCATTGCCACTCTTTATACCTGCATTGCTCTTTTTCATCTCGCTCTCAAATTCCATAAATTCTGAGATGGAAAGTTCTATGTTGGCCAGAGAAGCGGTGACAACTTTTGTTGGCGGTTTGGACGATGGCCAGGCTCATGCCAAAACCAGACTGCTATTAAACGAGTACGAAAAATTGAGTGCGAAGCTTTCAAGTTCTAATCCAAATAGTGAACGAATAAATTATTTTGTAAGGTGTGAAGCAACTCCATGTATTACTCCCGGCGCAGCTGTAAATCTGACTCTATACATTGATTATTTGATAGATAATGAGTTGAACGCCATATCTCAATCTCCCGCCTGGAGTAAAACGGGAGGCGCTCCAATCTCTGATTTAAATGGTTCGAGAAAAGCAATTGCAAGTGCAACGGCGTATGTTGATAAGTGGCGGTAGGTCTCCGCTCTTGAGGATTGAGAAAATATTTCAAAATATATTCATTAATCGACGAGTAAATGGCGATGATGACAAAATAATTGATTCTGATCTAGGAGCTGATGATGACAAAATAATTGATTCTGATCTAGGAGCTGATGAATTTGCCTCAATTTCCCCAATCATTATTTTCTATTTCTCAATCATACTTTTTCTTACATTTATCGTTACAAATGTAGGAGCGGCATACATTTCACATCGAGAGTTAGCTTCTAGAACCGAGGCTGCACTCAGCATCGCAGCGCAAGAATTGGACGAGTTTAAGTACTACTACGCCAGCCCTATAACCGAGTTCTTTGCAGACAATTCAATCAATAGAGGCGAGTTGAAAGTTCCAATCGACTGTGCAGATGCCAGTAATCGTTTTCGTGAAGTTCTGTCTCGTGAAAGCAAAAGTGGAAATCTACGGATAACTGATTTTGATTGTAACGGGTACGAATTGATTGCAGATGTGGAGGAGAAAGTGGAGCTAGTTTTCCAACTCCGATTTCTAAATATCACTACATATACCAATCGCGTGACTGCCGGCACTGACTCAACTTACGTAGAGAATTGAAATCGCCACTATTCTCTCCCCATGGCCGAGAGAGACTTTGCTGTTGAGATAGCTGAGCTTTCCAAAACGCTCTCTAGCATTGAAGCTGTCCTCGACCTCAAGAAGTTACGAGAGCAAGCATCAATTTTGGAAGCTAAGGCTGGCGAGCCAGATCTTTGGAACGATCCGGAGAATGCTCAGAAAGTAACTAGTGAGCTTTCCAGAGTTCAAACTTTGATAACTCGCATTACCTCTCTACGTAAACGACTAGATGATTTACCAGTGATGCAAGAACTTGCTGCGGCGGAACCAGAAAACCGATCTGCAGTTGACTCTGAAATCTCTAGTGAACTAAATCAACTTTCGAAGTTAATTGGCGAGCTAGAAGTTCAAACTTTGCTTAGTGGCGAATATGACCATCGAGATGCGCTTGTCACGATTCGCTCGGAAGCTGGCGGCGTAGATGCGGCAGATTGGGCAGAAATGGTCTCCCGAATGTTCTTTAGATTCTGTGAACGAAAATCCTTTGCGGTAAATGTTTTGGAAACTTCGTACGCTGAAGAAGCTGGAATTAAATCCACAACTTTCAAAGTTTCTGGTCCTTATGCATATGGAACGTTGTCGGTGGAGCAAGGCACACATCGACTAGTGCGAATTTCACCATTCGATAGTCAAAATCGTAGACATACTTCATTTGCAGGAGTTGAAGTTGTTCCTGTCGTCGAACAGAGTGACCATATTGAAATTGATGAGAAAGATATACGCGTTGATGTGTATCGATCTTCTGGTCCTGGCGGTCAAGGAGTGAATACAACTGATTCGGCAGTTCGAATCACGCACATTCCCACAGGAATAGTTGTCTCATGCCAAAATGAACGTTCTCAGATTCAAAATAAAGCAACTGCGATGGCAGTTTTGCAATCAAAATTGTTGGAGCGCCGCAACCAGGAAGAGCGAGCCAAAATCGATGCGTTACGTGGAGATAATTCTGGTTCTTGGGGTAATCAAATTCGATCATATGTTTTACATCCGTATCAGATGGTCAAAGATCATCGCACCGACTTTGAAACTGGAAATACTCAAGCAGTTCTTGATGGAGATTTAGAAGGTTTTGTCGAGGCCGGAATTAAATGGCGTCGCAATAAAGAGCGTTAAAATCCTGCGTGGCGTAATGCGAATCACCTAATTCACGCCTAATTCTCACCTTTACAGCGCTTCATATCCCGAAATATCAGCCTCTCATTACCTAGAATCCACCCGTGATTAAGTTCGAGAACGTAACCAAGGTCTATTCAAAATCAGATAGACCAGCTCTCGACAATATTTCTCTTGAAGTAGAAAAAGGAGAATTCGTCTTCCTTGTGGGCTTATCTGGCTCTGGTAAATCGACTTTCTTGAGACTAGTTCTCCGCGAAGAGAAGCCAACTTCAGGAAAGATCCATGTGGCTGGAAAAGATTTAACAACTCTTTCAAATTGGAAAGTTCCAGAGCTACGCCGCCAAGTTGGTACCGTCTTTCAGGATTTCCGTCTTCTACCAAATAAAACAGTTTCTGAAAATGTCGCTTTCACACTTCATGTTTTAGGTTTCTCTAGAAAAGAGATTGCTCGAGAAGTTCCAGAAGTTCTTGAATTGGTTGGGCTCGAGGATAAAGGCGATAGAAAGCCTGGTGAACTATCTGGTGGTGAACAGCAGAGAGTTGCGATTGCTCGTGCATATGTAAGCAACCCAGCAATTCTTATTGCAGATGAGCCAACGGGAAACCTTGATCCTGCTACCTCTGTCGGAATCATGAAATTACTTGATCGAATTAACCGCGAAGGTACTACCGTCGTTATGGCTACTCACGATGCAGGAATTGTTGATCAGATGAGAAAACGCGTTATTGAATTGGATGCTGGTCATGTCGTTAGAGACCAGGCACGTGGCGTTTACGGATACACGGGATAGGTGAAGAGTCAATGAGAGCCAGATTTATTCTTAGTGAAGTAGGAATTGGACTTCGCAGAAATCTCACAATGACTTTTGCTGTTGTTATCACTGTTGCAATTTCTCTCTCTTTGTTAGGCATCGGATTACTTTCAAATGCTCAAGTTCGAGTAATGAAAGATTATTGGTATGACAAGATCGAAGTATCAGTTTTTCTCTGTGGACCGCTATCTGATTCGCCTTCATGTTCAGCGGGTTCTGTTACCGCAGCGCAACGGCTAGAGATTCAGCGCGACCTTGAAGAGCTTCCTGTTGTTGATACCGTTTATTACGAATCTCAATCAGAAGCCTTTGAGAGATTCCAAGAGCGATTTAAGAATTCTGCAATTTCTCAGAATGTAACTGTTGATCAATTGCCGGAATCATTTCGAGTGAAACTAGAAGATCCGACGCAGTTTGCTGTCGTAGAAAGCGCATTTGCGGGACGTCCAGGCGTAGATGTCGTGCAAGACCAAAGATCGATTCTTGAGAAATTCTTCCGTTTGTTAAATGTATTGCGAGATGGCGCTTTGGCAATTGGTCTAGCCAGCGTTCTTACAGCGGCGTTGCTAATTAGCAACACGCTCCGAATAGCCGCTTTCAATAGAAGGCGCGAAACCAATGTTATGAAGCTGGTTGGTGCAAGTTCGTTCTCTATCCAACTTCCATTTATCTTGGAAGGTGTATTTGCATCAATTGTTGGCTGGGGATTTAGCGTTGGTCTTCTATCTGGATTGAAGTATGTAATTGATGATCGCATTGCCCCATTACTTACTTTCACTAATTTCTTTACATGGAGCGATGTCTGGCTAACTGCTGCTTATCTAATGGGTACAGGTTTACTTGTGGCCACCGTTGCCTCTACGCTAACCCTCCGGAAGTACCTAAAAGTTTAAGCTCGTAAAGAGGTACTTTCTTTAGTTCCACCTTAAGAGTTTTTAACGGAGGCATTTAGGCGATGGTCGAAAAGTCAAAGCCCTCGAAAACCTCGGTTAATCAGAGCGCTAAATCAAAACAAAATCGGAATGGCAGAAAAACCATTCGGAGCCGTGTCGAAACAAAGGCAAATACAAGCCAAACATCTAAAGGTATTGATTCATCCGTTATATACACGGAAAACCTAAATAAGTCTGCGGAGCGAAT
>CAZCQR010000036.1:0-1954 GCA_964500885.1 uncultured Clavibacter sp. | reverse complement strand
AAGAAGAAAAAGACGGGTGCAATAGAGATTGCACAGGTAATTGAAGGTTCACCAGCCGAGAGATCAGGTTTGAATTCAGGAGATCTGGTTTTGGAAATAAACGGAACAGATGTGCAAGGCGCATCCGTAGCCACTGCAGTTGCGCTAATTCGCGGCGAAATAGGTGAATCCGTCGAAATCAAAGTTCAAAGAAATACTTCAAGAATCACTCTGGTACTTAAAAATGAGAGAGTTTCACTCGCCACAGTTAAGGCGTCACAGATAGAGAAAAATATTGCCTACTTGAAAATTTCCAGTTTCTCTTCTGGAACATCTTCTGAAATTTCAAGCGCTTTATCTCAATTGAGATCTGATGGCGGTGTGATTCTAGATCTTCGTGATAATCCAGGTGGATTAATCCGAGAGGCAGTAAATACGGCCAAACTTTTTGTAGAACGCGGAAATATCGTGTCCTATAAGTTAGCTGATGATGAAAAGGTTTATTCCGTTTCTAATCCAAATGCAATTTCTGTTCCAGTCGTTCTTATTATTGATCGAGATACAGCAAGTGCGGCAGAAATTCTCGCAGCGGCATTTCAGGATAGGAATCGAGGCGTTGTAATAGGAGAAAGATCCTATGGAAAAGGTTCCGTGCAAGATTTCGTCGAATTGAGTGACGGTTCAACTCTCGAGATCACCGTAGCCATATATTTAACGCCTAGCGGCAGAACGATTGAAGGCGTTGGTGTAACGCCTGATTTAGTTGTCAAGGAATCGGAGTTATCGGTTAAAGCCATACAAATACTTGGTGGGCTAGCCGAATTAGGTAAAAGCAAAAAGTAATTCCAATACAAGACTTAATTCTGCGCTTAAAAAACAACCGAATTAGCGAAATGCACACTCCTGAGTAAATAAGTGATTACCCTTGTAGCGTGGTAAAGGAAACCGGTAAGAAGCTAATCGCCCAGAATAAAAAGGGTCGTCATGATTATTTCATCGATGAGACTTTTGAAGCTGGCTTAGTCTTGATGGGCACGGAAGTTAAATCACTTCGTGCCGGAAGAGCGACGCTAACTGACGGTTATGCCATAACAAAAGATGGAGAACTCTGGCTTTGCGGAGTGCATATTCCTGAATATAACGAGGGCTCTTGGACTAATCATGAACCACGTCGTGAACGTAAACTTCTTATGCATAAACGAGAAGTAACGAAACTTATTGGCACATTGAAGGAATCTGGACTTACTTTGATTCCACTTTCTCTTTACTTCAAAGATGGAAAAGCGAAGGTTGAAATCGGACTAGCCCGTGGCAAGAAGGCCCACGATAAACGTGCTTCACTTATGGAGCGACAAGCTTCTAGAGAAATAGATCGAGAATTGTCACGAAGAGCCTCTGGCAAGAGTGGGCGCAAAAACAACTACGAAGATTAGAATTCTTGAAATATTAAGCGGGAATAATGGCTGAAAAGAGTGCGTTAAAACTCACGTACAATTTGCAACTAGCTTCTAATCCTTAAGTGAAAATCTTGGGGGTGAACGGTCTCGACTTCGTTTGTTGAGCCAGGGGAAGCGGGCCGAGGAAGCCGGGATGATCTCGTTAACCACAAAAACCCGTGCATCAATACAGACGCAGATAAAACTTCGTCTGATTTCGCTCTCGCTGCCTAAGCGAGCTCCGAAATCCGTTGTCCTGAGTGTGCCTTCGACTCAGGGGCCAACGTCGTAAGAGGGCTTACTGACCGATAACGTTGTGATTATCGGAAGGGACATCTAACACAACTGCGTTCGTCGGTTACTTGTGTGCGTGAGAACCGGGACAGAGAAAGCGAATAGCACACTACGCCCGTAGAAGCCCTGTATCAATGTCGAAGGACCCGGGTTCGATTCCCGGCACCTCCACCAATCTAGAAAAGACTTGCTTAGAAAAGACTTGCTTAGAAAAGACTTGCTTAGAAAAGACTTGCTTAGAAAAG
>CAZCQR010000035.1:0-9503 GCA_964500885.1 uncultured Clavibacter sp. | reverse complement strand
CAGGAACCGAGGGCGAGAAGATGTCGCCTTGGGCGCAAGCAGTCTTTGACACTCTCGGCGCTCTCGTTTCAAATCAGGTAATTGAAGAGATTATGGATCGTGGATTAATTGAAGTGCTGCCGCTAACCCATATCCGCGGCCGCTCACTTCACGATGCCTTTGTAATTGTCGATGAGGCACAATCGTTAGAGCGAGGCGTTCTTCTGACCGTGCTCTCCCGAATCGGACAGGGCTCCAGGGTTGTCCTTACCCACGATGTTGCCCAGCGAGATAACCTGCGAGTTGGTCGCCATGATGGCGTTGTCGCTGTGATCGAATCTCTTAAGGGCCATCCGCTCTTTGCCCATGTCACTCTGACCCGCTCCGAACGTTCACAGATCGCAGCCCTAGTCACTGAGATGCTGGAAGACCCGGTTCAGCTCTTCGCTTGACCCCTTTTGCTTCAAAAGTAATAAATCGGGCATTTACCTTGGCGAACTGGGCTTTTTCTATCCACAAATACTGAGAGATTTCTCTTTTTCGCGCCACACGCAGGTTTAGATTTGCGAGAGACCCCTGCCTTTGTCACCCTTTCGCTAATCCCCGAAGCTAAAACACTTGGTTGGCAAAACTAAGTGGTGATGGGCGCTGGTACTAGAGGTTAGGAGGAAGTATGAAGAAGAAGGTTTCGCTTGTGGCGACCCTAATCGCCTCACTGCTCCTATCCCTATGGACCTCAACCAGTATCGCCAATGCCAAGAGCGCTCAAGTAGTTATCGAACTTGAGGATGCGAGCCTTCGAGTTCTTCCACCAGCAGAAGCTGAGCCGACTTGGCCAACCCTCCTTGAGATGAATGAGTCCACCGCATTTGGCGCTTTAGAAATGGCTTTTGTTTCGATCATGGTGGATCGAATCGAGAAAGCAAGAAAACCAAAGGGCGCTCGTCAGGTGGGCGCGGCAATTGCGAAAGAGAAATATGGCTGGGGCCGCTATCAATTCTCCTGTTTGGATTCACTCTGGACTAAAGAGAGCCATTGGAATTATCGAGCCCGTAATCCACGCACCGGTGCACATGGAATTCCACAAGCGCTACCTGCCACGCGAATGGACATCATAAGTACTGATTGGCGAACTAATCCGATTACTCAGATTGAATGGGGATTGCGATATATCGATATTCGATATGAGACCCCATGTCGTGCGCTCTCAAAGTTTAAGCGCTCACGTTATTACTAAAAATTAAATCTCTGGTTTCATACCAATCGTTAAGGGCTTTGCGGTTTCTGCAAAGAAATCATTTCCTTTATCATCAACAACAATAAACGCAGGGAAGTCTTCAATTTCGATCTTCCAAACTGCTTCCATTCCTAACTCTTCATAATCGAGAACTTCAACTTTCTTAATACAATCTTGCGCAAGTCTTGCTGCTGGTCCACCAACTGAACCTAGGTAAAAGCCACCATGTTTCTTACAAGAATCTGTAACTTGTTTTGAGCGATTTCCCTTAGCAAGCATTACCAGCGAACCACCTAAAGCTTGGAATTGTTCAACGTAAGAGTCCATTCGGCCAGCAGTTGTTGGACCAAATGATCCAGATGCATAACCGGCAGGAGTCTTTGCCGGTCCTGCGTAATAGACCGGATATTTCTTGAAGTACTCCGGCATTGGTTTTCCAGAATCAATAACCTCTTTGATTTTTGCATGAGCTAAATCGCGAGCGACAACAAGTGTGCCGGTCAATGCCAATCTAGTCTTTACCGGATGTTTAGAGAGTTCGGCTGTTATTTCAGACATTGGTCGGTTTAGGTCAATGCGAACCACGTTGTCATCTAGGTGTTCATCGGTTGTTTCAGGTAAGTATTGAGCTGGATCAGTCTCTAATTTCTCAATAAATACGCCATCTTTTGTGATCTTAGCCTTTGCTTGTCTATCAGCAGAACAAGAGACTGCAATAGAAATGGGAAGCGATGCGCCATGTCTGGGGAGGCGAATTACTCGAACATCGTGACAGAAATATTTACCGCCAAACTGCGCACCAATTCCTAATCTCTGGGTAAGAGCAAAGACTTCTTTCTCTAATTCAATATCTCTAAAGGCTCGGCCAGTTTTGGCATTTCCAGTTGTTGGTAATGAATCCAAATATTTTGTCGAGGCAAGCTTTCCTACCTTAGCTGTGAACTCCGCGCTCGTTCCGCCAATCACTATGGCTAGGTGATAGGGCGGACAGGCGGCCGTTCCAAGGGAGCGCAATTTATCTTCAAGCCAGATTAGAAAGGTCTTGGGATTGAGAATCGCTTTAGTCTCCTGATAGAGAAATGACTTATTGGCGCTGCCGCCGCCTTTTGCAATGTATAGGAAGTTGTACTCATCGCTATGTTCGTAATCAGAGTAAATCTCAATTTGAGCGGGCAGATTATTTCCGGTGTTCTTTTCTTCCCAAGTAGTTACCGGAGCCAATTGTGAGTAACGGAGATTTAACTTGGTAAAAGCATCATAAATTCCTTGCGAGATTGTTACTTCATCACGCTCGCTTGTAAGGACTTGCTGTCCTTTCTTTCCCATGACAATGGCGGTACCTGTGTCTTGGCACATTGGAAGGATGCCACCGGCTGAAATATTTGCATTCTTTAGTAGATCAAGGGCGACAAAGCGATCATTTGGTGAGCTCTCTGGATCTTTTAAGATGCTTGCTAGTTGCTGTAGATGTTCACTTCTTAAGTAATGCGAGATATCGTGGATTGCAATTTCGGTTAAATTTCTAATTGCTTCCGGAGTTACTTTTAAAAAGGTGCGACCATCGGCATCAAATGTTGAGACGCCTTCAGATGTAATCTTTCGATACTCAGTTTTATCCGGACCGATTGGGAGTAAATCTTCGTAGATAAATTCAGGCATTTTCAGAGCTATCTACTTGCTTTGCCGATTCGAGCTTGGCGCGGGCGCCATCAAGCCATTCCTGGCAGATGCCAGCAAGTTCTTCGCCGCGTTCCCAGAGTTTGATTGAATCTTCTAAACCAAGTCCGCCAGATTCAAGAGATGCAACGACTTTCTGGAGTTCATCACGAGCTTCTTCGTAACTTAACTTGGCCATATTCGTAATCTACTCTTTTCTCAAATAACTGCTCGGCTATTTGCTGCGCTCTGCTTCAACTTCGCCCGTTGCTGTTGCAAGGGCCACACCTTCAGCAAGGCGGAGGCGAAGTTTCTCACCAGCAATTAGCGACTTTGCACTTCGCACGATGCTCTCATCAGCTCGCTGCACGACGGCATAGCCGCGATCTAAAGTGGCTTGCGGCGACAAAGTCCTAATGCGAGCGAGAGTATGAGTCAACTCTTCTGTGGAACGAATCAGGCGCGAATTCATACTTGCAAATGAGCGTTGCATAAAGTTAACAATTTTCGTCATCTCCAAAACGACGCGATCATTGATTTTTTGATCAGCTCGATTACGCAGTTGTTTAATTTTCTCCAATTCCTCTTGGATATCAGGAACTACTCGTTTGGCTGCATCGGTTGGAGTTGATGCTCTTAAATCTGCAACTAAATCAAGTAGCGGCGTATCTTGTTCATGTCCAATTGCGCTGACTATCGGTTTTATACATGACGCAGCTAATCGAACGAGGCTCTCATCAGAGAATGGAAGTAAATCTTCGAAGGATCCACCGCCCCTAGTAATAATGATTACATCTACTTCTGGATCCTTATCCAATTCTTTTAAAGCCGCCGATACTTGAATGACTGCATCTGCGCCTTGTACCGCAACTTCTCGAGTTTCAAAAACTACTGATGGCCAGCGGCGCTTGGCATTCTCTTTAACATCTTTTTCGGCAGCGCTTGCTCGACCACATATCAAGCCAATCTTTCTGGGCAAGAATGGCAATGGCTTTTTCCGCTCAATTGCAAATAGACCTTCTGCTGCAAGTAACTTCTTTAGCGCTTCTAATCTGGCAAGTAATTCACCAACGCCAACTTGTCTAATTTCTTTGGCATTTAAAGAGAGCCGACCAGTAGGGGTGTAGAAATTTACCTTTGAATTTATAACTACTCGGGCATTTTCAGAGAGTGGGGAAATTGCTTTGAAGACCGAACGAGGACAGGTAACTTCCAGATACATATCAACGCTTGGGTCTCGTAATCTCATATAGATCATGCCAGAGCCAGCGCGATCATTGAGTTGTGCAATTTCTCCTTCGACCCAGATTTGTCCAAGGCGATTTATGTAATCACTTATTGCTTCTGAAACTACTCGTACGGGAACTGGTTTCTCCGCTGAGGTCTCAAGCATGGCGAGATACTAATAGCCGTTCGCAATAGGATGGGCATATGCCTAAAAGAGTGTTACTTGCAGCGCCGCGTGGTTATTGCGCTGGGGTAGATCGCGCCGTGGTCACTGTTGAAAAGGCGCTCGAACTTTATGGCGCTCCGGTTTATGTTCGAAAAGAGATTGTTCACAATAAACATGTTGTTGAATCGCTAAAGAAGCGCGGAGCAATTTTTGTCGAAGAGACAGATCAAGTTCCAGAAGGTGCCCGAGTTGTCTTCTCTGCACATGGAGTTTCGCCGAAAGTTCATGAAGAAGCTGCAAATCGTCAATTAAAAACAATTGATGCAACTTGCCCATTGGTAACCAAAGTTCATCAAGAAGCGCGGAGATTTGCCGCAGATGACTTACAAATTCTCCTAATTGGTCATCATGGACATGAAGAGGTTGAGGGAACTGCTGGCGAGGCCCCTGACCATATTAAATTAGTTGATGGTCTAGACGATGCTCGAAACATTGAAATTGATCCTACTCGTCCAGTAGCTTGGTTATCCCAGACCACTCTTAGCGTCGATGAGACTATGGATACAGTTGCAATTCTTAAAGAACGCTTTCCGCAATTACAAGATCCACCATCAGATGACATCTGTTATGCAACCCAGAATCGTCAGACTGCGATCAAGGTGATTGCGCCAAAAACTGAGTTAGTGCTTGTAGTCGGTTCGCGAAATTCATCAAATTCGGTTCGCCTAGTTGAAGTTGCAAAAGAGTATGGTGCTAAGAATGCTTATCTAATTGATTACGCGAGTGAAATTAGAGATGAATGGTTTAACGATGTAGAGACTATCGGAGTTACAAGCGGTGCATCTGTCCCAGAGTTATTGGTCCGTGAGTTACTAGAAGAATTAGCGCGACGTGGCTATAGCGATGTTGAAGAGGTGAGAGCGATGGATGAGAGCCTGCTTTTTGCCCTGCCGCCAGAGCTACGTAAAGATTTACGCGCTGCGGGAAAGTAGTTTCCGTCGCTCTTTAAAGTAGAACCACCAGCCAAATAGCGATCCAGATATGAGAAATGGCGCAACGCTGGCCAACCCGGAAACTAAATCAACTCCGATTCTTGAGACGCTTAGTGAGATTCCACCAACAGAGGGCAGTAGAAGCAGTGTTGCGATTGCAAATGCGATTGGTGGATTAACTACTGCGGCATAAGTTGTGCCGACTCGGCCATAGATAATGGCAAAGTAGTAAGCAATCCAGATAGCTATCCCAGTTAAGAAACCAACATTGGAACGGAAGAAGATCTCAATTAAGGCAATAAATGAAATAAAGAGAAATTGGAGAATAACTACACCTGGCTTTGTTAAACCAGCGCCCTTTACTGGAGATTTAAAGGGTGGTTGGGGTAATTCATCTCTCATCGTTCTTCTCATCTTCTAGATCTTCATCATCTTCAAATAAATCTGGTGCATCAATTGCCTTAGGAGCAATTTGGCGTACCTCATCATCAACATCATCAAGCGCTTTTAATTTACTTGAAGATGGTGCACCCAATTTGACCATCTTTCGCGCCGGTTTCAAGACGTTCTCTTCAGCGCTCTTAATTAAATCATTAAAGGCACGCTCTGTAGATTTGAGGCGATCTCCAAGCGTTTCAATCTTGCTATGGACTTTTCCAATTCGCTTTAACAATTCACCAGCAAGATCGGTAATCTCTTGAGCATTCTTTGCAAGTTCGCTACGGCTAAATACATAGGCAACGGTACGAAGAAGGGCCATCATCGTTGTTGGTGTAGCGATAGTTACATTCTTCTCAAATGCTTTATGTAATAGCTGGGGCTCTACTTCTAGCGCTTCGGAGAGAATTGATTCAAAGGGAGCAAAAAGAACTACATAATCTGGGGAATTACCGCTCTCTTGGTAGCCACGTTTTGCTAAGGCAGTTACATGGCCAAGTAAATCTTTTGCATGGAGCTGCATTAGCCGAGTTCGCTCTAGGGGATCTTTTTCGACAACAGCTTCTAAGAATCGATCAAATGGGAACTTTGAGTCGATAAAAATCTCGCTTCCGCCAGGGACGGAGATCTTTATATCTGGCTTGGAGATTTCTGTTCCGGAAGCTCGATAATCCTGTTTAAAGAAATGAACATTTTCAACTAACCCTGCATTTTCAAGAAGCGTTTCTAGTTGTGCTTCACCATATTTGCCTCGAGTTTGTGAATTTGAAAGTGCGCCAGCCAATTTTGTGGTTTCACGGAGAAGATTTTCATTTCCAAGTCGCATCGTTTCGATCTGGGTTCGCATCTCGCTTTCAGCGCGTGCTCGTTTTACTTCTGCTTCTTGGCTCTGGGTTGCAAGTTGTGTCATGCCAGTTGTGACTGCGCGAAGTTGTTCATTAAGAGTTGTGAGGCGCGCTTCTTCCTTTCGCATCTCTTCAATTTGGGTATTGAGAATTGCGACTTTGCCTTTTTCATTATTGACTCGAAGGGAGCCAATTACTAATCCGATAGCAAGTCCGATTAATAGCCCTACTCCGAGGGATAGCGCGCTGTTCATGCTCATATCGTGGCAGGAGAGGCTGACATTGGCCGTTAGGCTCTACCCCTCGTGAGCCTCTCTATTGGAATCGTCGGTCTACCAAATGTTGGAAAGTCGACCCTCTTTAATGCGCTGACCAAGAACAATGTCTTGGCAGCTAACTACCCCTTTGCGACGATCGAACCCAATGTTGGCGTCGTTGGAGTTCCGGATGAGCGCTTACCTGTCTTGGCAAAACTCTTTGGCTCCGAACGGATAATCCCAGCTGCGGTCTCCTTTGTAGATATTGCTGGAATCGTTAAAGGCGCTTCAGAAGGTGCCGGTTTGGGAAATAAATTCCTTGCAAATATTCGAGAAAGCGATGCAATCTGTCAGGTAATTCGAGTTTTTTCCGATCCTGATGTCGTACATGTCGATGGCCAGGTTAATCCAACAAGTGATATCGAAACTATTAATACGGAATTACAACTTGCAGATCTTCAAACTTTAGAGAAAGCAATACCAAGAGTTGAAAAAGAGGCTCGCCAAGATAAAGAGCGGGCCGTTGTATTAGCTGCAATGAAAGATGCAGAGGCAGTTCTTGCTGAAGGCAAATTGCTATTTGGCTCTAAAGTCGACCTTGCTCTGCTAAAAGAACTTGGATTATTAACTGCCAAGCCATTTCTATATGTCTTTAATGTTGATGCTGCAGAACTTGCAGATCTTGAACTACGTAAGAAATTAGCAAATTTAGTCGCACCTGCAGAAGCAATTTTCTTAGATGCGAAGACTGAGGCAGAGCTTGCAGAACTAGATGATGCAGAAGCCCTCGAGCTCTTAAAATCGATCGGACTTGAGGAGCCTGGCCTTAGCACATTAGCAAGAGTTGGCTTCAACACATTAGGATTACAGACTTACTTAACGGCAGGCGAGAAAGAAGCACGCGCCTGGACAATTCATAAAGGAGATACTGCGCCAGCTGCTGCTGGAGTTATTCATACAGATTTCCAAAAAGGATTTATTAAGGCAGAGGTTGTCTCCTTTGCTGATTTAGTTGCCGCCGGTTCTATGACTGAGGCAAAAGCTCGCGGAAAGGTGAGAATGGAAGGCAAGGATTACGTTATGCAAGATGGCGATGTAGTGGAGTTCAGGTTCAATGTCTGAAACTAAATCTAAACATCTAGCAGGTCTGCCTGAAAAAGAGCGGACTGATTTACGAAACCTGGCAATCATCGCTCACGTTGACCATGGCAAGACCACACTTGTTGATGCGATGTTATGGCAGAGCGGCGCCTTTGCATCTCATAAAGATCAATCAGAATCTCAGGATCGAGTTATGGATTCGATGGATCTCGAGCGAGAAAAAGGCATCACCATTTTGGCCAAGAACACTGCGGTAAAGCGTGGTGACACAACTGTAAATATTATTGATACACCTGGCCACGCAGATTTTGGTGGCGAAGTAGAACGCGGCCTTGAAATGGTAGATGGCGTTGCACTTCTTGTTGATGCATCTGAAGGCCCACTTCCACAAACCAGATTCGTCTTAAGAAAAGCGCTTCAGAAAAACCTGCCAGTTATTTTGATTATCAATAAAGTGGACCGACCTGATGCGCGTATCGCAGCAGTTGTCGATGAGACCTACGAACTCTTCCTAGACCTTGATGCAACAGAAACTCAGATTGATTTTCCAATTGTTTACACATCAGCAAAAGCGGGACGGGCATCACTTAATCGTCCAACTGATGGTGGGATGCCAGATCAAGATAATCTCGATGTTCTCTTTGATGTTATTTTCAAAACTATCCCGGCGCCAAAGTTTCATGAAGGCGCTCCACTTCAAGCGCATGTAACAAATTTGGATTCATCGCCATACCTTGGCCGCCTTGCTCTCTGTCGAGTACATGAAGGCATAATAAAAAAGGGACAACTCGTCACTTGGATTAAGGGTGATGGTTCACAAGAAAAAGTAAAGATCTCTGAATTGATGATGACTGAAGGTCTCGAGCGAGTACCTGTTAGTGAAGCAGGACCTGGCGACATCATCGCTGTTGCTGGAATTGAGACAATCACACTTGGCGAAACTTTGGCAGATAGCGAAAATCCTCATGCGCTACCGCTAATTACCGTTGATGAACCTTCGATTTCGATGACTATCGGTATCAACACCTCACCGCTTGCTGGAAGAGTTGGTAAGAAATTAACAGCTCGACTTGTTAAGAATCGTCTAGATAGCGAGTTAGTTGGAAATGTTTCACTCAGAGTTCTAAATACCGATCGTCCAGATACTTGGGAAGTTCAAGGACGTGGTGAATTACAACTTGCAGTTCTTGTTGAAATGATGCGCCGCGAAGGTTTTGAATTAACAGTTGGAAAACCACAGGTAGTTACAAAACTAGTCGATGGAAAAGTGCATGAACCGATGGAGCGCTTAACAATCGACGCACCGGAAGATTATCTTGGCGTAATTACCCAGTTGATGGCGCTCCGTAAAGGTCGTATGGAGCAGATGGTCAATCATGGAACTGGCTGGATCAGAATGGACTTTAAAGTTCCATCTCGTGGCTTAATTGGATTTAGAACTGAGTTCTTAACTGAAACTCGCGGAACTGGATTGCTCCACCATGTATTTGATGGCTACGAACCTTGGAGCGGTGAACTTCGTACCAGGCCGACCGGTTCTTTGGTATCTGATAGAGCTGGAACTGCTACTTCATATGCAATCTTTGGGCTACAAGAACGCGGAAC
>CAZCQR010000034.1:0-9651 GCA_964500885.1 uncultured Clavibacter sp. | reverse complement strand
GTCGGACCAAACGAGACTCTAATTTTCGTTGTTGATCTGATCAGCATTCAATAGCGAAGCTCCTTTAGCAGGGCGCCTTCTGCGCCGAATTGGAGAATCTTTGGTCTTGCGCGCAAAAATAAGAAAGCCGGTATGAGCATTCATATTATGCGAAGGTCGAACGGCTAATCCTTCTAAGTGCCAATTTCTAAGAAGAGTCTCGAAAGCCTCAGGTTCTGAAAATTGTTTACTATCTCTGATGGCTTCAGCAATCTTGGAGAGCTGGGTAGTTGTTGCAACATAACAACAAAGGACACCACCGTATTTCAGAGCCTTCTGTGCGATCTCGAGTGCATCCCATGGCGCAAGCATGTCGAAAATTACCCGATCAAATTCACCATTGAAATTTCCTGATTGAACTTCGCCTTTATTTAGAATCCAATTCTTGGGTAGATATCCGAAGTAGTTTTTAACACTCTCTCTTGCAATTTCTAGAAAATCCTCCCTAACTTCGTATGAGGATAACTTGCCCTGATCGCCAATGGCACGCAAGATCGAGATTGAAAGAGCGCCACTACCTGCGCCCGCTTCTAGAACATTTGCTCCAGGGAAAAGATCGGCAAAACCGATGATGATCGAACTATCTTTTGGGTAAACAATTGTTGCGCCTCTAGGCATCGAAAGCACATAGTCATTTAGCAGTGGTCTAAATACTTGATAACTAGTTCCGCTATTGGATTTAACTACAACTCCCTCATCCTTGCCGATGATCTCATCATGGTTAATCCAACCTTTATGAGAATGCCATTGACCATTCTCCGTTAGATAAAACGAGTACATTTTCCCGCGCTCATCAGTCAATTGCACGCGATCTCCAGCGGCGAATGGACCAGTACCGAGAGACTTCATTGATGGATTATCGCTGAGAATTCATTATTGAGGTAATTGGCTGATATCTCTTTCAAACTTGTAGTAAATAGCGCACGTTCGGAAGTCTCCAGCTCTGAATGTGGATTTATTCCCAATAGGTAAGCTCCTGATCTAAGGGCAGCAGTCATTCCAGGTAAAGAATCTTCAATTATTAGTGTGCGTTCTATATCAACACCCAGTTGACTTGCAGCTAAGAGATAGCCCTCTGGATCTGGTTTGGATTTTGCAACATCATTACTGCATACCTTCGCGTCAAAATAATCATCAGCAATTGAAGAGAGTACGGCATTCATAATTCCAAGATCACTGGCTGTAACAATTGCCATTGGAATACCGATATTTCTAAACTCGGTAAGAAGTTCGAAAGCGCCCGGAGCAAATTTTGTATCACTTTCTAACCTCTTGGCCATGCGCCGGAGCAATTCCTCCGAAAGGAGATTCGCTTCGATATCTTCCCCCAAAAGATTTCTCATATATTGATCGAGTCTAGAAATTGGACCACCTAAGCAAGCTTTTGAATCTTCATCAGTCCAAATCACACCATATTCGGACATTAATTTTTCCTCTTCCTGCGCCCAGATTGGCTCGCTATCAACGAGGGTGCCATCCATATCCCACAGAATCGCGTCAAAGATCTTCATATCAATATCAATTTGCGTTGAAGTATTTCGCTTCTGGGTGATGAACAATTATGGCGGAAGTTGACTGCTCGGGATGCAATTGGTGTTCCTCCGAAAGAGATACACCTATCCTTGAAGTTTCGAGTATTTCACATAACTGAATCTGTTGCGATAAGTCCGGACACGCTGGATAGCCAAAACTATATCTTGATCCTTGATAGCCTTGATCTAGGATTGAATGCAAATCATTATCAGCGACGCTTCCAATATTTAGCTCCGCTCTAACTCGTCCATGCCAGAATTCAGCAAGTGCTTCAGTCAATTGCACCGATAGTCCGTGCAACTCTAGATAACGCCGATAATCGTTCTCTTCAAAAAGCTTATTAGTTATCTCGCTAATTCTAGAACCCATCGTCACAACTTGCATTTCAATGACATCCAACTCGCCCGATTCCTTGTCCCTAAAAAAATCAGAAATGCAGAGACGTCTATCTCGGCGTTGTCTTGGAAAAGAGAATCGGGTTAATTCCTTCAATGAATCTTCTTCTAAGACTACTAAATCGTTTCCTTCGCTATAACATTTGAAATAGCCATAGACGACAGCTGCATTGAACCAAGAATTAACCTGAGCTTCGGCGAGCAGATCTCTCAGTCTTGGTCTGGCCTCATTCGCAGTGCTTTCAAATGAATCACGCCCACCTTTTAAGCCCCACTGTCCGACAAAGAGCGCCCGCTCATCAAGCATCTTTGCGTAATCTTGCAGCGGAATTCCTTTAATAACTTTTGTGCCCCAAAATGGCGGTGTTGGAACTTTATTGTCATCAGCAACATCGCTCCGTCGAGTGTCGATAATTGAAGGATTTTCCTCGTTCCGTCTTGTAGCTCGCTTCTTTAACGCAGGCAATTCAACGTTGGCGTTACCTTGTTTCATCTCCATAAGTTTGTCCATTAGAGATAAACCCTCGAAAGCATCTTTTGCATATCTGACCGTGCCAGGGAACAAACTAGCTAGATCATCTTCAACATATGTTCTAGTTAGTGCAGCTCCACCCAATAGAACTGGCCACCGAGACGCTAATCCTCGCGAGGTGAGCTCTTCAAGGTTCTCCTTCATGATTACCGTGGATTTAACGAGCAAACCGCTCATTCCAATTACATCAACCTTGTTCAGTTCGGCAGCCTCAACAATTTGATTTATGGTCTGTTTGATTCCCAAATTCACTGTTCGATACCCATTATTAGTAAGGATGATATCTACCAAATTCTTGCCGATATCATGGACATCTCCCTTTACAGTTGCAAGGAGAATTGAACCGCGCTCCTGCACCTCAGCCTTTTCCATATATTGCTCAAGATGAGCGACAGCAATCTTCATCACCTCAGCTGATTGAAGTACGAAAGGAAGCTGCATCTGTCCACTGCCAAAAAGTTCACCAACAATTTTCATGCCGGCAAGAAGATCATCATTGATGACTGAAATGGCAGATCTACCAAGCGCTATGGCTTCATCTAAATCACGTTCGATACCATTTTTTTCACCATCAATAATTCGACGTTGTAATCGTTCTGGAAGTGGTAATTCCGCCAATTCTTCAGCTCGGCTCTTGCGAGAAACCTGCGTGGTCGAATCCTCAAAAATATGAAGAAATTTTTGTAGCGGATCATAGGTGCAATTTTCGCCATCGAAAACTCTCCGGTCGTAGATTAGATCGAGAGCAGTATTCAATTGATCCGCAGGAATTTTATTCAAGGGAACAATTTTCGACGGATGAATGATTGCAGAATCGAGGCCAGCTTTCACCGCTTCTGCAAGAAATACTGAATTGAGAACAATTCGAGCGGATGGATTTAGACCAAACGAGACATTGCTAACGCCTAAAGTTGTATTCACATCTGGAAAAGCAAGTTTAAGTTCCCTAATTGCCTCTATGGTTTCCTTCGCATCTCCTCTAGTCTCTTCCTGGCCTGTTGCAATTGGAAAAGTTAGGCAATCAACAATTATGTCTGAAGTTTTCAACTCCCATTTGGCAGTGAGATCAACTATTAATCGTCGCGCAACCCGCAGCTTCCATTCTTTGGTTCTTGCCTGTCCCTCTTCATCAATCGTTAATGCGATAACCGCCGCTCCGTGTTCCTTTACAAGAGGCATGATTTTGGCAAATCTTGAATCAGGACCATCACCATCTTCATAATTAACCGAATTGATTACCGATCGACCACCTAACACTTCTAAACCAGCCTTAAGCGTTGCCGGTTCCGTTGAATCAAGAACAATGGGTAAAGTAGAAGCAGTCGCCAATCTTGAGGCAATTTCTCTCATATCTTTAACGCCATCACGACCCACGTAATCAACAGAAAGATCCAGAAGATGTGCGCCATCTCTTATCTGCTCTTTCGCTATCTCAATACATTGTTCCCAATTGCTAGAAAGCAATGCATCTCGAAAAGCTCGACTTCCATTTGCATTCGCCCGTTCACCGATTGAAAGATAAGTCTGATCCTGTTCGAATGGGACGAATTGATAGAGGGAGGAGGCTCCATTTTCAGCAATCCTCGAATCATCAGGTTCTCTCTTGCGGCTCTCCAATGTTCGAACCGTTTTTACAACTTCGGCGAGGTGTTCAGGTGTCGTGCCACAACAGCCGCCGACCAATTTCACTTTATAGTTCTCAACGAAATCCTTTAGTGCGTCGGCAAGCGCCTTCGGACCCAGTGGATATTTCGCACCCCCATTCTCCAAAACAGGTAGTCCAGCATTTGGCATGCAGGAAATAGGAATAGCTGAATGTTTCGATAGGTATCGAAGGTGTTCACTCATCTCCGTTGGACCAGTTGCGCAGTTCAAACCAATCAAGTCAATATCCAGATTCCCTAGTGAATTTAGCGCTGCACCAATCTCGCTACCAAGCAACATAGTTCCATTGGTTTCGATAGTAACTTGAGCAATTAGAAGTATGTCCTGCTTCGAATTCTTGATAGCTCTTCTTGCGCCATTAACTGCAGCTTTCGCCTGCAAAAGATCCTGGGTGGTTTCAATGAGAAGTGCGTCCACTCCTCCTTCGATCAATCCCATACTTGCATCGAAATAGGAATTCTCTAGATCCTGATACGTCACATGTAGCAAAGTTGGCAATTTAGTTCCTGGTCCAAGAGATCCTAAAACCCATCTCTTAGGTGAATACTCGGATGCAACCTTTCTTGCAATTACCGCTCCTGCTCGTGCTAATTCGTATGTTCGATCAGCGATTCCGTATTCCCCGAGATTTCCCAAATTGGCACCGAAAGTATTTGTTTCAATTAAATCTACGCCGACATCTAAATATTTACGATGAATCTCTTCTATCAGCTCTGGGCGCGTTACGTTGAGTATCTCGTTACAGCCCTCATGGCCTTGAAAATCAGCGAGCGAAGGATTTGCCGCCTGGATCATCGTCCCCATCGCGCCATCGGCAATCAAGGTGCGCTCGGCTAGAGCAACCCGTAGTTCGTTCGTTTTCGGTGCGCTCATCGACCTAACTTTATCGTAGGGTTTCTTCATGCACATTTTCAGTAGCAAGTTTGCCTTGCGATCACCGGTGATGATTTCGGCATTTGCCGGATGGAACGATGCAGCGGAAGCGGCTACTCAAGCAATTGATCACCTTCTAAAGGTCGGTGATTCGAATTTGTTGGCGGAATTCGAATCAGAAGATTTCTACGATTTTCAGGTAAATCGACCCCATATCAAAATAAACGAAGATAAGGTCCGCGACATCACTTGGCCGACAACTTCAATTTTTGAAGTCTCCACTCCGGATTATGGTCATGATTTCATACTGGTAAAAGGCATTGAGCCTTCTATGCGATGGCAAAGTTTCTGTAGCGAATTACTTGATCTTGCAGACGATTATGAAGTGCAATCGTCTATCGCATTCGGCTCACTGCTTGCAGATACACCACATACGCGACCGATAGTTGTTACCTCCAGCGGCGCCACTCCCGAAATAGCAGAACGTCTTGGCGTTGGTATTTCAAAATATGAAGGACCGACTGGGATTGTTGGCGTACTCCAAGATCTTTCAAGTAAACGAGAGATTGATGCCATCTCGCTATGGGCATCAGTTCCCCATTATGTATCGAATCCTCCTTGCCCTAAGGCTTCACTTGCCTTGATCAATTCTCTAGAAGAGCTACTTTCAATCGAGATTCCACTATTTGATTTGGCTGAGGCATCAAATAAATGGGAGAAACAAGTTGATAAATTAGCAAGCGAAGATAATGAGATTGGAGATTACGTAAAGGAACTGGAGAAATCGAAAGATGCGGCCGACGTTCCGGAAGCGACAGGCGAATCAATCGCTCGGGAAGTAGAAAGATTCCTTCGGAGTAATCCGGAAGTTTAGAAAGCTAGACCTAGGTAAAGGTCAAGGGCCCTTGAGAGCTCGCCAGGATTGCCGCCACTGATTCCATTTTCTGATTCTTGACACCACATTTCCAACAAACGAAAAACTTCTTTGGTATCTAAATCATTTGATAAAGCTGAAATCAATTGCAAAATCAATTGATCCGTTGGCGCACAATCTTCTCTTGATAGCGAAGCTCGTATTCGTTTGCAAATCTGATTTGCCTTCTCTAGATGAGACCTCTCCCAAGGGAAATACTCACGATAGCTTCGATCAATAAGCGCTATTCGTAGCGAAATGGGATCTACGCCTTCTTCAATCATCTTTGAGACAAAGAGTAAATTTCCTTTACTCTTGCTCATCTTCTCCCCTTCATAACCGATCATTCCCGCATGCGAGAAAATCTTTGCTAAAGGCTTATTACTCAGTGAATAAGCTTGATAATTCGACATATAGTGATGCGGAAAGTAGAGATCGCTACCGCCCCCTTGCAGCGTGATACAGGTTTCGGTTTGCGATTCTAGATATCCGAGAGCGATGGCAACGCACTCCACATGCCAACCAGGTCTACCGGCTCCAAATGAACTCTCCCAGCTTGGTTCCCCGCGTCTCGCCTTCTGCCAGAGCAGATTATCAAGAGGATGACGCTTGCCAATTCTCTCTGGATCTCCGCCACGTTCTCTAAAAATCTTAATTGACTCTGCAACATCAAATGGAAGATTTGAAATTGATTGAGGAATTTTACTTAAGTCAAAATAGATATCTCCATCTATCTCGTAAGTGAATCCCGAATCCACCATTTTCCTGATAGTTTGAATGATTAATTCAATATTCTCGACAACTCCCTCGTAGAAGTTGGGAGGGCATACATTCAATAAAGTCATATCGTTTCTGAAAAGTTCAATCTGGCTTCTAGCTAAATCCGTCCAAGCGACATCGTCTCGTTTAGCGCGCTCTAGAAGAGGATCGTCAACGTCGGTGATGTTCTGCGCATAGGTAACCGAAGCTCCTGACGCAGTAAGAAATCTATAAACTAAATCATAAGTTACATATGTAGCGGCATGCCCTAAATGAGTAGCATCGTATGGGGTTATACCGCAGACATAGATAGAAACATTATCTTCTGATATTTGAACTTTTTGATTTTCATAACTACCAAATAAATTTAACTTTGGATGAACTCCCTTCTTGATTGGTGAAGGCGGAAGAAAGGATTTGGGCCAGCTGTGCACGGGATAAGACTATCTCTTATCTTTCCCTATACCGGTGGCCATGGAACTGCTGGCCATTCCTCTGATGGATATGGAAAGAGTTTTTCTTGGAGCAACTTTCGACACCTTTTGCGAAGTGCTGCAATCTCTTCAGGATTTAGCAGCTCATCAAATTCATGACTACCCTCCACAAGATAACTTTCGAATGCGGATAGCTTATTTACTTCATCAGAGGTTAATTCCAAGCCCGCGAATTGCCACAGGACCGTACGCAGCTTCGGTTCGGAATGAAAAGTAACTCCGTGATCACAACCAAAAATTCGTGACTCTTTGTCGAGCAAAATATGTCCAAATTTTCGATCGGTGTTATTTATAAGCACATCAAATAGCGCAAGCGATCGAATTGCCGGACTATCTGATTGACCGAGGGCGATGACATCAGCGTTTTCATCCTGCTCAATCCATTCTTGTACCGAGCCAAATCCAAATGGGCCATCTCGTAAGACAGTGCGCGGGACAAGATGGAAGCCAACAATCTCACTTACTTTATATGCCGCCACTTCCCTGCTCGCTAGATTTCCATCTTGAAAATCCCAAAGCGGTCTCTCCCCGGCAATCGGTTTATAAATAACCTTCATAGATTCTGCACCACTAGAAACTTCACCATAAAGAGTTGCATTTGATGCGTCAACTAATCGTCCAATAACTTCTAAAGTTCCGACACTAATTAATTCTAAGGATTCGTTCATTCCATACGCCGGTATCCGTTGGAGCGCGGGCATAAATGTCCCTCAGCGTTGATCGGCCCACCACAGAACAAACAAGGCTGACGACCCGCAGCCACAATTTCAAGAGTATGTTGTGCAAAATAATTGAGGGTTTCAGGCGTCATAATGATTTGTAAATCAATCGCAACCTCTTCAGTATCGGTATTATCCCGAACCTCCTGAATATCGATCTGGAATTTTTGCTCTGCCGGCTGCCAAGAAATACTTATAACTCCAATTTGGAACTCACTTTCCAATGGCGTAGCCAGGACCAATCTCTTTATTTGCAAACTCTTCTTTAATCCTAGATCTTGCAACATTTGCAATGATCGGCGAGACAAAGCATCGGCCTGAGATTTCTCCAGCGCAAATGAATTGATTCGGGAAGCATCTTGAACCTGTAAATAGAATTCTCTCTCACCGGGAACGCCAATAGTTCCAATAAGAACATTATCTGGATCATCGAAACGATAACGTGGTGAAGTCATCTATCTGTTCCGCCTCCGATTAGAGATCTAACACTCAGGTCAAAACTCCACTGCTTTCTCGCTTTCTGATTTAAAGCAATAACCTTCTTATGTTCAAGATCAACGGTTGATATTGATGCTGGATCCACGATCAGTTTCTGAAATTTATTGATTGGTAAACCAAGCGTTAATGTGACAGCCAATTTAATGATATCCCCGTGAGTCGCCACAAGAATCCGTTTCTTTGGGTTCTGCTCTTCAATTCGTTCAAGCGCGGCAGAAACTCTCCGTGATGCTTCTTTGAAACTCTCACCCTTTGGGAATCTAAATTTCTCTGGATTAGATTGGACCGACTTCCATTCGGATTTTTTGGAAAGCTTTTTCAGCTCTTTGCCGGACCAAGTTCCATAATCCATCTCTTGAAATCCAGGCTCCAAAGTCAAACTTTTACCGCTTCTCTTCAAGAAAGGGGTAAGAGTCTCAACGCAACGCTGTAGTGGACTAGAAATTATGAGATCAAATTCCAGATCGGAGAGAGTTTTGACTAACTTCCTTGACTCCTTAAATCCTCTCTCAGAAAGTGAAATGTCAGGTATTCGGCCAGCCAAAATTCCATTTCTATTAGCGGTGGATTCGGCATGGCGGAGAAAGAAAACGGTTGTCACACATCAAGGGTATCCATCATTTCCTAATTCATCTTGCTAAGGTCGTGGAATGGAAATTCGCTCCGTTGGAAACTCGGGCTTGTCAGTTTCTCGAATGGGGTTAGGAACTATGACCTGGGGACGGGATACTGACGAACAGGAAGCAGCTGATCAACTCCGACTCTTTCTAGACTCCGGTGGCAACTTTCTTGATACGGCAGCACTTTATGGCGATGGTGATAGCGAACGAGTTCTCGGCGGTCTCATCGAAGCGATGACAGATCGAGACGAGGTTGTCATTGCAACAAAAGCTGGAATTTCTCTTCGAAATGGCGAACGCGTCGTAGATAATTCACGAAAGAACCTTCTTCTCGAGTTAGATAAATCGTTAGCTCGACTAAATACCGATTACGTAGATATCTGGCAGATTCATAGCTGGGATTCTCACGTGCCATTAGAAGAAACGTTGGGTGCATTAGATACAGCAGTCTCAAGCGGGAAAGCTAGATATGTTGGAATTTCAAATTTCAATGGCTGGCAGACAGCTCGAGCTGTTTCATTACAAAGTCCAACATTTGGTCACGCACCGATTGTTAGTGTTCAAAATGAGTATTCCTTGCTGAATAGAAAATGTGAGCGAGAAGTTCTTGC
>CAZCQR010000033.1:0-9887 GCA_964500885.1 uncultured Clavibacter sp. | reverse complement strand
GATCACAGTTCGCCTTCAAAGCTTTTTCTTCAGCGCTAGCCCCACAAGACGTCAGGAGGGCTCCAACCAAAATAATTGACAATGTAATTGGGGATTTTTTTATAAATGTTCTTATTCTCAACATACCCTTGATCTCCCTTGGCCTCTAACTAATCAATACTAAAACTGAGTACAGTCTTTTTAGACCCAAAGTTGTTTGTATACGTGTAGTCATTTCCCACTCTTACAGTTGCCGTATACCGCATACCCTCTTCGAGACCACACTCAAAAAAAGCACCTACTTGTTCGTTTCCATTTCGATCATTCCAATATCCAAGAGCCAAGCAATCACCAGTGTTCTTGTCGGCTTGGAATATTGAAAAACTCAGTTTTCCACAACTAATTCCAGGCTCATTGTCATTTACGGTAATGCTCAGCTTCAAGCTAGCGCAAGATGTATCAACAGTTGTATCACCCGAACTAACGTACTTTTTAGAGGAGCAAGCACCATAGGTTTCTTCCTCGCAATCCTTAACCCATTCAAGAACTTCTAAGGCATCGTCATACGCCCAAAGGATTTTCTCGTTCCAGAAATCCCAATCGTAATCTGTTCCGCATACTCCGGGATCCGAAGTTGGATTTCCTATTGTTGGGGATCCAAAGAAACTTCCAAAAATGCTAGCCACGATTGGACCGATGTAATTATCTTCCTCCAGCCAATCGCCATTTAAATATGCATCGCGATCCTCTGGAGACAACAACGCACCTTCTGTTTTCTTAAAGAAAAATTCTAAGAGATCTAGTTCTTTATCGGAATCGCCATAAAATTCATTCTTTGACCCTTGTGCACCGCTAATGTATGGAAGGTTTGCAAATTTAGGTTCAGCCAAGAAAGGTGCAACGGATAGAATTTTCTCCTTCATGTCGGCTCGTTGTTCTGTTCCCGTTAAAAGTTTGAAAGATTCCCATTTATAATATTCTTCAAGTGAACCAAGAGTTGATGCAAATGTTGCTACTTGGCCCCTAACGGTCGCACAAGTTCCAGTTTCGTCTTTTAAAGCTCTTACTCCAGAATCATCACCAGCTCCGCCTGAACACCCAGAAATAAGAATCAAAAATATAGATATAAATACGATTGAACGTAGTTTAGATAAAAAGTCTGACTTCATTTAGATGACCAGGTTTTCAGCTCCAGGAGTTGGTTCGTGTTGTGCATCATCGGCAACAAGTTTCGCGCCGTGCGTACTGCCTCCACGTTCCCATCGAGCTAATTGCTCTTGAGTTGGTTTGAAATCAGAAAAAACTGCAACTTCATCTGGCTTGCACCATTCACTTAGATCAACGCGAATCGCTACTTCAAATGGGCGAGCGCCAGGATTTACTGCAGATTCCTTGGTGACTCCCTCCCTACTAGGCACTCTCTCTGATGCGATGAAAATGCTTTCAACATGCTGGTGACGATTATTTGATGTTCCCTTGTCAGAGAAAGAAAGAGCTGACCAAGGCGATGCTAGATCGGCAATCTCTGCCAGTTTCTCCTGCCAATTAACCTCATAAGCACTTCCAGAGACGCTTAAAGAGCCATCCAGATGTAATCCTTCAAGAGGATCTGGGCGAAGTGAAACCACTTGTGGCTGGGAGAAAGGCAAAACCTTTTCCTGAACGATGCGGGTGTAGTGCTCGACAAGTGCCTCACCGATACGCGTTGCTGGCTCTGGATTCTTGCTTGCCGTGACCACTAACTGACGCTTACCTGTTTTGCGATGATCTTCATCAAGTTCACGAACAGCCATGTTATTGCTGCCAAAGCCAATGGACTCTGCCAATGACTGCATTACCTCTTTAAAGGCCTCGGCACGCCATCCAGGAATTTGAATCTGGTTCATCGCTTTATTGACAAGCTCTTCATACTTAGGGCTCTTAGATGCAATCGTTGGTACGGCAACTTCAACACACGATGGCAGCTTTGCAGTGTCGGGAACAAGTCCGTTAAACATCAGACTCTCGCTGTTCACAATCCATGGCTGATGTAGGCCGACTGAAAGAACCTCGAACAATTGTGGAACTTGAGGATGTAATGAATCAATTCTTTCTCGGGCTATTTTGACAGAGTCAATTCCCTTTTCCATAGCAAGAGTTCGATTGCTTTCTTCTGCAACTAGCTGTTGGTACTCAGAATTTCTTCGGCTATAGGCAAAGAGTTGGCCGATAAATCCAAGCAATGAGAAACCAAAAATAACTGAGATTAGCTGCGGCAATGAAAGTCCAATTGCTTGCTGAAGGAAGAAGTCAAGTCCATTTTTCAAGAAGGAACGTCCGCCAAATGCATCTGCAATCCAGGTGCTCAATTGATCAGAGAATCGATTGATCAGTAGCAAGATGATTACTGCTATCCAAGAAATTGAGAAATTCAACCAGAATCTCTTCATGAACCATTTGCGTGTCGATTCACCAAAGCCCTCTGGGATAACAGGTTCGGACTCTGAAAAGTCTCTAATGAGTTTTTCATCTAGAGCTAGATCCTTCTCGTGTGCTTTGATCCGGTTCATTACCTGCCATGCATAACTTGCGCGACGCTTAGTCACCCAGTCAGTGAATTCTTCTTGGACGCCTACTAGTTCTTCTAGTTCATCGCCTTTAACTTCCATCTGCTGGTCAGTCAGGGAAGCACTCTCTGCAAGCTTTGAGATCTCGGATTCCAAGGCAGCGATTCGGCTGCGGATCTCGCCTTCGCTCATCGAATCCTGAGGTGCTTGAACAGGTGCTGTAGGTTCTTGAGCAACTTCAGCAGAAGCCACAGTTTCTTGTGTAACAGGGGCTTCAACGGCATCTACTTCTTCAGCCAATGTTTCTTCTTCTGTGACTTCTTCAAGAAGATCTTCTGTCTCGGCTGTTTCGCCTTCGCTCTCTACTTCGTCAGCAATTGCTTCTTCTTCAGCCAATGTTTCTTCTTCAGAATGATCAACCAAATCTGTCTCTGTCGTGATCTCATCCATAGCAGAGACTGAATTAGTTTCTTCAACACTTTCAGTTACTTCAAGTGAGGCGTCGACGGTTTCAACTGCATCGACGGGTTCGAGAGATCCTGAATCAGAATCTGATTTTTGGCCAAGAGGGCGACTGTTATCAAGCATGTGTTGATCCAATCTCAGATGAAACAAGTGCTTCAAGGCGTTCGATTAATGCCGTGAGCTCCTCTTCCTTCTTTGCTTTCTCTTCATCTGCCTGAGTTGTCTTCTGCCTCAACTCTTCAATCTGAGCATTTTTACGAGCTACTTCACTCGACAAGAACTGACCAAGATCATCAATAACCTCATCTTGTAACCAAGTTGCACTGCGCGGTTGTGAAGGCAAGGTTCGCTCCAAATTAGCTGGAAGCACCCATTCTTCTTTGACATTAGGAACCACTTCGTTGAGATTACCAACGACTAGCTTTCCTCGTGTGCCTGCCTCGGCTGGGACGCCATCTGGCAGAACTGATGCATCAAGACGGCCAACAACTAATCTGCGAATCTCTTTCCAAAGAATCGGTTCTGATTTACGTAAAACATTGTGAGGCCAAACCGCAAGAGTTGCCGCAATTTGCTTACGGCGTCGAGCGATCTCGGTAATCATGATCTCTGCGCCTTTATCAAGATTTGTCCGTGGAAAATCAATACTTCCTTTAACTACTTTGCGACCTCTGAATCCAAAGATGGTGCGTGAAACAAATCCAGCAATCGCGTTCCAAATGCCTGCAAATATCCAAAGTGGCAAGACCTTTAACAGAGACCATGTGGTTCTAAAGAACTCTTTTATTGCAGTAAATACGCCTGTTTCTTCAGGTTCTGCCGGTGGTAAAAGTTCCACTCTTGTGTAGCTCAGACGGCCATTTGAAAATCCCATGGTGTAATCGACCATTTTTTCGATTTCCTCGGGCAAGCGTGCGCTTTCATAGGCTTCCAGAGTTTCATTTGGAAACGGACGTAAAGGATCAATTTTTGAAAGCTCAGCTTTTGAAGCCCGATCTAGCGCATCAGCTGCAACACGTGTGGAGAGACCTTCACTAAGAATTCCTCGAACAAATGAGCGCATGAGTCGAACTTGGCCTTGAATTGGTGAAAGGTCCTGGAATTGTGAGGAATCCAGAATGCCTTTTTCTTGGCCCGCCCAGATTCCTCCGACGGCTGCTGCATTAGAAAGAATAAATCGATGCCAAACGCTCTTGTCTTCTGTCGTTGCATCACGAGTTGCCTTATCAAATCGAGAAGGGGTGCTTCGATCTTCAGGTGCAACAACTAAGTTGATGTCCCAGCTTGGCTCAAGTAGATGAAGTGCTGACGCGCCTTTTCTACTTGTTGGAGCAAATACAAGGTTGACTCGAACAAACTTTGTTTCTGGGCGATCTGCTCGATCATCCTTAATTGTTAATGGTCGAGCACTTTCTAAAGCATTCTTTACTTGGTCGACAATTTTGTCCTGAAGCGCATCGTGCTCGCTTAGTTCGTCAACGGTTCTGATTGCAATCAAGCGAACTTGTTCGAAATCTTCTCGACTCAAGTAATCAAGAAGGTCTATATCTCTTCGTCCGTTACGACCAATAACACAACAAGTAATGCGAGGTACTGCATCTTCAGAGACTTTGCCCTCACTGCTGTGAACCCAAAATGCTGGTTTTAGCATCCAGCATTTCGTCCACTCTTCGACAATATCGAGGATTTTTAACCCATCTTCTCCGCCAGGTAGAAGAACTACAGAGGCTGCTCCCTCATGCCACAGTGATGATGAGCTCATCAGACAACAATCCCCGCATCATTAACCATAGATTCGACATGGTGGATCAGAGTTCTAAAGGCATCATCTGTCAGTGGGCGAATTTCTGTTGTACGGGTGATATCCCAAGGAGCTTTACGTTCATCTGCCAAACAGATGCTTGCCAAGAATTCTTCTGACTTTTTAAGCGTTGTAAGAACCGCGTTCTTACGCTCATCAAAAGTTCCTGAAGCACTTCCTGCGATACCTTCAACTGGAACGGGTGCACCAACAGCTGTCTCTGCACGTCGAATCCAATTCTCGAGAACATCTTGGAAATCTTCACCAAGCTTCATCATCGCCCAATATGGCTCAAGTGGCACCAAAGTACTGACCTGATCACATTGAGCTAGAGCTAGACCCAGGGATTCCAAAACTGCTGGAAGAAGATCTGGATTAGAAACGATGCTCTCACTCTTTAGACCCAACAATGGATGTGGGAAATCCACATTCTTTCGTTGGTCGCGATCAAAGATTGAAATCTTTGGACCACGCGATGAATCTGCAGTGGCAGTGCGTAGATTCAAGAGCTGTGAAACAAACCAACCTCGAACCAATTTACTAATCTGCTCTGGTGCCATTGGAATTGCTTCTACCAATGGACGAGAGCGACGATTAGTCCAGAAACCTTGACGCAATTGGACCGAATTATTGTTTCTGCTCCAAGATTCAATTACTGGGTTCATTAGTGATGAGAAGACCATTGGGTTCATTGCAGATGTCAATGTTGAGAAAATATCGATCTGCTGGATTCCGCCAACTGCCTTAAATGACTTAGGTGATTCGCTTGGATCCCACAATTTCGCTGCTTGAATCTCGTGGACAGTTACATCATAAAGATCCTTGAGATTTCCTTGATCCTTAAATGGAATCGTGCTCATGTGAACATAACGATCACCCTTTGTAAGGACGTTGCTGTGTACCTGACCAATGAGTGCTTTATTCAATGAACACAATGGCGCACTTAGCTTTAGAGCAGATGAGAATGCAGCCTTGTAAGCATTAATGCGCGCATTAGCGATCGTTGGATCTGGATGTGAAAGATATTCCTGTAGATCTTGAACCAAGAATTTACCAAGCGCTGTTACCGGATCGCTTAGCCAATCACGGTTACGTTCGATGTACTCATCGGTGTCGGTAATGATTGCAAACTGCGCCTTTTGGGCACCCTCGGCGTTACGGCGAGCATTCGCATTCTGAGGAACCCATGTTGCGCGGCGCTCGATAAGCGTTGCTTGTTCGTCATCTCCGCGTGAATCCAGCTTTGTTCCAAGAGTGATGCGCTCAATGAACCGGTTTTCCCAGTTAGCTTGAACATCCTCATCCAAACTTTGCTGAATCAAGCCCTTTACAGTCTTTGGAAAGTCAGCCACATCGATAAGCAAGCGCTCAACAACGCTTGGATTAAAGCGATCTGGAATTACTCCTGTTGAGATATTTGCATAACTTGGGAATGGATTCTGCTCACCACGGCGATTCTGTGCAGCAGTTGCAGAAATCAATAATTCTGACACTGCATTACGAAGTGCGGTTTCAAGTGGTTGCAAGAAGCCGTTGTCTAGATCAGCCATCAATTCGGCGCCGAGATCGCGTCGAATCGAGTTAGTGATAAAACTTGCAGCCTTAACCAAGATTGGACCAACAACACTGCTCATTGCTTGTGTCTGTACTGCAGACATTCCTTGTGGCATCTGATCTGCAATCTTGGATGCAATTTGATCTAGCTTTCGTAATTCACTTGAAGCCTCGAGAGGAAGCTCTTGCGTTGCTACGAATTTCACTTCTTCGCGAAGTTTTTCAACTAATCGAGAAGCCACGTTCAAACCTTGACGAGCTGCGACCAAAGATACGGTTGAAAGCACACGATCCTGGATATCAACAGTCCACTGTTGTGCAACTTTGTGAATTTCAGCTTGCTCATCTGTTTCATATGCTTTGCGTTGCAAGTTAAAGTAATTAACTACACTTGAGATCCACTGGTTTGCAGGCAAACCTGCAGGTGGAACTCCTGTTGAAACCTTGGCGATGATTCCTGAAGCAAATGCCTTTGCCCGATCTTCGATTCCAATTGGTGACAACGCATCAATAACTTCATTCAAATCACCGCGCTCGTTGAGGCCAGATTCAGTGAGGAAATGGCCCCACGCAAGACCAACCGCTTCTTCAACGAGCTGCTGCGGTGTTTGTGGGTTCATTGGATTAGGTGGAACAAACTGTGGCCACAGTAGTCGCTCTACGCTCCAACGAGCGGCGCCTTCTGCGATGTATTCAGAGAATCGATCAAGACCAAGACTTACGCGACCAACACCAATTGATCCAAGTGGTTGTGAATGAAATACATTCTGTGAACTCTTTAGCATTGATTCGTCGTTGCAAATAATTGGGTTTGCAGAGTTAACAAATACGTTAACAATTGCATACTCAACCATCCATGTCTGAACTGCTTCATCAGCTACCAAGGTTGCTAGTGATTCTCCGGCAGCGCGATAAACGGAATCCTGATCACCAAATGAAACTTGCCCGTTTGAAGCACCGATCAAATATGTATTGCGTGGTCCAAAGCCTGATGTGCCACGTCCATTGAGTCCAGCATTGTTAAATAGCGCCGTGCTTCCTGCACCCGGGCCTTCTGCCCACATGCCTGCAAGGGTCTCGTTCATCGCACCTAACGCGTTTGCTGGAATCGAATCACGCAGACCTTGTGGGATGTTATTGAATACATCTGGGCCGAACAGAAGAACTTGTGTGCGCTTCTCGAAGTCAGCACTTAGAGATTTCAATGCTTCTACAACATCAAGATAAATACCTGCACCGGATCCGCCGGCAACAGAACTAATTACTAGCGCCATAGGTAGAGGTGATTGACCTTCTGCCTTGCCGTACATCTTCATTGAAACTTCTTTGAGCTCTTCAAGAACTCCTGGTGCCGAAAGACGACTGTATGAGCGAGTAATCGCTTGTGATAGTTGAGAAAGTTGTGATGCAACGACAGCGCGACCAAGTGTTCGGTACTGACCGGCACCCTTTTGAATTGGGACAGCAGTGTTTTCAGGCAACCAACCACCAAGTGCCAAATTTTGCTCTGTATTTGGCATACGTTGAATCAACTGGTTACGAAGGCCTGCGTAATCTACGGCTTGCGGTACAAGACCAAGGAATTGATTCGCCGGAAGTAAAGGAGCGGAAAAGTTTCCACCGCCCTGTGTTGAAATAGTGTCAATTTCTAGGAACTGCCACGCTTCAGGGAACTCACCTTTCCAGCCCTTTGCACGAAGACGACGAAGCAAAGTCTGTCGCATGGCACGGATTGTCTTTCCTCCCGAGCCTCCGACACCGATGATGAGAAATGGTGAGAGCATTCTTTAGTTACCTTTCATTTGCAGTGGTATTTCTTACCAGTCGTCATTCTTCGAGCTAGAACCTCCGGAATTTCCGGTTGTCCCCCAATCATCATTGCTGGATGTAGTTGAGCTACCCCATCCATCACTTGAAACTGGTGTTGTGCTTTGAGTGGATGGTTTTGATGTTGATGCAGGTGCAGAGCTTGTGCCCCAGCCATCATCGCCAGATTTCGTTGTCTGATCCCAATCAGAACCAGTAACTGTCTTACTTGCTTCTATTGGCGCAGTCGGCATGTCTTCAATCTTGAGAAGATTATTTAACCAACCAGCATCTGTTGAAAGCTTTAAGTTGAGTGCGTTTACTTGAGTGACTGGATCGGCGCTATTGAAATTGAGAAGTCCAGTTATGTTTCCTTCGATTGGGAAATCTGGAGCATCCCCCGTTTGATTCATTGCCTTCAATGCTGCAAGTGCAGATTCGGAAAGCGTGAGATGCATGGCAAATGCTGGATTTAGAGATGCCACAGTTTCATGGCGTTCTAAGCCGTGCTTGTTTGTCGACCAAATATCAGATGAGGCAACAATCATTCCTGGAGAAGTAGCAAGGATTGCTCGCGGTGCTGCAAATGGATTAAGAGGTGCATTTCCACGAAGTGATTCTGATCCAATTTGAATTTGCTTCTCTTTTGAATCTGAATGCAAAAATCCTTCGAAGTCAGATTCAACGAAGATATCTGTGCCTGAACCCTTTTCAGCGCGCTTTACAGAGACAAAACCACCAGAAGCACTGAGCAGAACAGGTGTTGTTGCCTTGCTCAAAGGTGACACCGCAATTCGAGCTGCTCGAAGCTGCAAAATCTTTAGAACTGTAAGAGGCAACATCAAACCCAGGAACATGCAAAGCGCGAAGATTGTCCAAAAACGCACATCGTTGATCTTGACCTTAGTCTCGAAGGAAACAGGAACTTGTCCTGCAATGTCTTCTTGACCATCACTCTTAAATGTAACTGGAATGAATCCTGACACAACACCATCTGCTGATTCTGAATTCTTGATCTCAAGAATGTAATTAAGGCTCTCTCCTGCAGCAACCGGAATACACGCAATGTCCTTGAGATTCTGGCCGTTCAAGGTTGCCTGATAGCCATTTACTCGATTCGGGTTTGGATCAGTTCGTACCTCGAGATCCTTAAAGCAGACTTCACCATTTGTTCGTGAAGGTCCCTTAATCGTTACCGGTGCACTCGCTGCCCCGCGCTTTCCATCAAGAGGTGTGGTGAAATCTGCGGCACTAATTGGATTTGGGTTCACTTCTGGATATAGCCCTGGTGGCAGTGGTTGAACTTGTTGAATCGCAGAAAAGGTAAATTCATAACCCGACTGTGTGGTCACATCTAAAGTCACGATTAAGTTGGCAAAACCCAGACTGTCTGTGCTTCCTGTTGGATTAAAGGATGCCTTAAATTTACCGGCATCATCGAAACTTAGATTGCTATATGAAATCGACTGGTTAGTTGGGTCAATAAAACCATAACGAAGATTCTTAGATTTGTAATCAGCAAAATTCACAGAGCGACCCAATTGTGTGATGGTGCCATTAAATGAACAGCTTTCACCTTCGTAGCAAGGATCATTCTTGATATCGATAGCTATATCCAAGTAACCACAAAATACACTTCGAGCATAATCTTTTGTGGTGAAGGTCCACTTACCGGGAGCTAATGCCGATCCAGCACGAACATTTCCGGAAGCACTGATTGCTGCTTCATCTGCGCC
>CAZCQR010000032.1:1938-9900 GCA_964500885.1 uncultured Clavibacter sp. | reverse complement strand
TTTCTGCAGGGCGGATTGGCATTTGCTGCATTTCTACTAGGGCTACGGATGGCTCGGAGCCAGTTCTTATCTTCACCGATAGATACTAAGAAAAATAATCAGTTGATGAAGGTTGGACTTCTACTAGGTGCTCCTATTCAGTTGCTTTCGGCCGCACTTCTTGTCTGGAATGAGCAAAAAACAGAGCCCTCTGAGGCGACTCATATATTGGCTCTATTTGTCTCGTTCATCGCAGCGCCTTTGCTATCAATGTTTTACGTTGGCTTGATACGTAAGTTAGTCGAGGAGAAGCCACATCTAGTTTCGTGGATGAAACCAGCAGGCAAGATGTCTTTAACCGTTTACATTTCGCAATCAGTGATTACATCCATGATTTTTAGTCCGTGGGGATTGGGGTTATTTCAAGAGGTGCAGACATGGCAAGTTCTGTTGCTTGCGATCGGCATATGGCTTGCTTTGGTATTTTTCGCAACCCACTGGCTGAAGAAGTTCCAACAAGGTCCACTTGAGTCGCTTATGGGAGCCTTAACTAAGTCCCGGTAACCCAAGAACTCTTCATTAAATTAAAGCCTAGTGACCATTTCCCATTTGGAGATGGTCACTTTCATTTAGAAATCACTACACAATTCGAAAAGTCTAGAAAACTTAAATCGAAGTCGCATTATGTGTTGAAGAATTAATTGTGAAAAGAGTTTGAATACGTAGAGAATTCTGAGACTTTTCAAACATCTTACTTATTTAGCATCAATGAATGGTTATTGATGCAAATATATCAAGAATTGCAGCGATGCTTGCGCAAGACAGCGCAACCATCAATCTGAGTAATCGTATCTGTAATGTCGCCAACAAATTGCTTGGAGCTGACGGATCCTCACTTTCAATTCTGCTCAGCAATTATCTGACGTCAAATGCAGCGACGGATTCAGAATACGCATTTTTTGATGAACAACAACTGACATTCGCAGACGGACCAACATTTGATGCTTCAAAAAGCTTGGAACCGATATCGGCGCATAACTTTCGCTCAGATATAGAAATTGAAAAGTGGCCAATTTTTTCGCCAATTGCCAGCGCTCGGGGATTGGTTTCAATGGTGGCTTACCCAATGCGAGTTGCCACATCAAATTTGGGAGTCTTGAGTGGATATCGCAAAACAGAAAATGAGATATCGAACAAGCAATTCGTAGATGGTGTAGCGCTCTCGACTCTTTCGACAAGTCTCATAGTTCAAGAGTTAGCCGGAAAGATTGAAACGAGTAGCCAAGAAATTGTCGGTCCAGTTTCGATGGACCAATCACTCATACATTTTGCCGCAGGAAAAGTTGCTGAGCATTACAACCTTTCTACTTTAGAAAGCTTAGTGCGAATAAGAGCACAAGCATATAAATCAGAGCTACCTATTACAGAAATTGCTTCTCAAATTGCAAATGGAAATCTTGAAATTGTTGCAGAGGAGAAGAAGTGAAAGCTATCCCTGAGTCAGAGCATCTAGCACGAACATTTGTTGATTTAACACAATCGTTGTCCAGTGGGCAAGATAGTTACGAAGTCCTTTCAATGCTTGCAAATCGATGCGTTGAACTGTTGCCAGTTTCTGCAAGCGGAATTCTCATTGTTGATCAACTTGGTGTTCTTCAAGTTGTTGCAGCTTCAAATCCTTCAGCACATTTACTTGATCTATTCCAAATTCAAAATGAGGAAGGACCTTGCTTTCAAAGTTATAGGTCGGGCGAAGCTATTTCCGACTTGGAAATTAGTGATGAACTCCGCTGGCCACGTTATACCTCGCTAGCCCGAAGTAAAGGTTTCACTGCCACATACGCACTGCCACTGCGCTCTCGAGGAACAGTTATCGGAGCACTCAATCTTTTTGCAAAAGAAAAGTTAAGTTCAGAAAGACTTTTAGTTGCACAAACTCTGGCAGATGCCGCAACGCTTTCTTTACTCCAATTAGATCCGGTTGGAAATCTTGAAGTCCTAGCTAGAAAAGTCATTGCCACTATTGATGAGCGAGACACCATCGAAGAAGCCAAGGGAATGATCTCGCAAAGATTCTCGGTCACTGCCGATGTTGCGTTCGTAAGAATAATTAATGCGAGTAAGAAATCGAATATGCCAATTATTGAGGTGGCGAGAGCGATAGTTACTCGTAATCACGAACATCCAAGTACTAACTACTTCATAAAGAAATAGCGACAACTAATTCGATGAAAGGTGAATCAAATTTCATAGGTGAGCTATCTTCAAATAAGGAGTTAGTGCCGCTTACACCCAAAACTGCAAGTGAAAGAGTTCGAAATTATCTAGCAAAGGGCTCAGTTAGCAAGACTATTCCGCGTAGATTGCAGTCCAAGTCCCAAGAAGCCTTATATGAAAATCAGATCTATCCCTTCGTTGTTGTCCTAATTCCAGCGCATAATGAAGAGAAACGGATTGCAGGAACGATTAACTCACTTTTTAAACAAACGCGCCCGCCAGATGAAATAGTTGTAATTGCAGATAACTGCTCTGATTCCACGATAGCAATTGCATTATCGATGGGCGTTAGCGTCTTAGAAACTCATCAAAATAGGGATCTGAAAGCAGGAGCCCTCAATGCCGTTATCGAAAATATCCTTCCTTTGCTTGACGAAACCGACTCCATTTTGGTTATGGATGCAGATACTCATTTATCGCCAGACTTTATTCGAGCTGCTATGAGAGTGTTGTTTAAGCCTTTAAATGAAGGTGAAAAACCGGTTGCCGGAGTAGGTGGAATTTTTCTTGGGATACAAGAAAAGTGGTCAATAGTTACTCAATTACAGACGAACGAATATTTAAGGTATCAAAGACGTCTTGGTCGACGGAGAGGTAGAGCCCTTGTTCTAACCGGAACAGGCACTATGTTCAATATTCGAACCTTGCGCCAGATTGTTGAATCACGTAAAAGTGGAATATTTCCAAACATTGGTACCGGATTATCTGTATATGACACGGCAGCAATGACTGAGGATAACGAACTAACTTTATGTGCCAAACGTCTTAATTATCGCGTTCTCTCACCAAAAGAGTGCACCGTTGAAACTGCAATGATGCCAAATCTTAGGAGTCTCTACCGTCAACGTAAAAGATGGCAACGTGGTGCTCTTGAGAACTTATATGCCCATGGAATTAATTTACATACCCTGCCTTACATAATTCGACAAGTAATCACTTATTCCGGAGTCTGGTTTCTTGCGCTTTACCTTACAACCTTAACTTACGCCCTTGTATCGGGAGCAGATCTCCCTTGGACTGCACCACTTTGGTTGGGAGTATTCGTTCTATACATAATTGAGCAAACATTTTCTGTCCGAAAGGGAGGTTGGAGAGCAATTCTCGTTAGTATTTCGATAATTCCCGAAATTTTGTATAACTTCTTTTTGAACTTTGTCTACGTGGTCTGCTTAGAGGGATTGATATTTGCGCTACCGGATTCTTGGGGAAGAATGCGAGATGCTCACGAAAGCACCTCTTCAAAATTAAACTCACATCGAAAAACTGGCATAAATAGCCATCGAGATATCCGCCAAACTCCAAGAGGAAGAGTTAGAGCTGTTGCGATTGAATTAACTAAGAACTCGGCAACAGTTTTCCTGTTAAGTATCCCTTTTTGGAATATCCAGATTGCATGGAACTTGATCGCTGGTTATGTATTAGCTGGTTCCATAGCGACTTTGGCAAGATTGGTACCTATGAAATTTGCCTAGTCTTTACTGAGCTATGCCGATAGATTCACCTAGTGAGCATTAAATCGGCGCGCATAGATTTCATCGATGCGCTTCGTGTATTTGCGCTGGGTTCTGTAATTTGTTTCCATTATTTTTTTAGCGGAATTTCGCGAGGAAAATTAACTTCTGTTGAAAAGTCGCCAATATTTGGAATCGCGCAATATGGTTATTTGGGCGTTGAATTATTTTTCATGATTAGCGGTTTTGTAATTTTGTACTCAACGCAGAATCGAAGCGCGTTAGATTTTGCCAAACGTAGGTTCTGGCGCCTTTATCCGATGTACTGGATGGCAATAATCTTTATCTTCCTAGTCGGCAATCTCTGGTTCTGGGAGATGAATGGGCCTGGGATACAGCAGTTACTTGTTGGATTTACGATGTTTCCGACTGCATTTGATGTTCGATGGGTCGATCCAGCCCACTGGTTCTTAGCTCGAGAATTGCAGCTCTACGTATTTGTAACCTTCTTTTTAATTATTGGATTAGGTAGAAAATTACCTCAGTTATTTACCTATTGGGCCGTAGTCGTGATGTTCTGGAATCTTTTCAATTCCTCTGACGGAAATTTCTGGTACTTCAACGGCTTCTTCTCTTTTATGTGCGGCGGTGCAATTATTTATTCAATTCGAGAATGGGGATGGTCACCGACTCGAATAGTGGGCTTGATTTCAGCTTATGTTGCAGGAATGGATACTCGAATGTCTAGCGTGGAATGGCTGGATGCAAATCGAAAGAGTCCACATAGCGCTTTGGTTATCGGGATTATCGTCACTGCAATTTATTTAATAATGCTGCTTTTACTCAATGGGAGTGTCACTAATTGGAGTGCGTCCTGGACGGCTAAAGCTGGCGCTGTCACCTTCCCGCTCTTCTTAATTCACGATTTGCTGGGCAAGATGTCCATACAACAGTGGGGAACTCCGCAAAATCAATATTTCGTTTATTTATTAACTTTCTCGGTAATTCTTTATCTTGCTTTCCAATTCCTCAAAGCTGAGAAGTGGCTCTTGCATAAGCTCGGTAGATGATTTGAACCGTAAGATTGCCTAATGATTGGCTCACTTGCTCTCGTTGGATCTGGCGAATACCTGCCCGCAATGCGAGAGTTTGAAAAATCACTTATAGATGACGGTAAGAATAATGATAAAGAAGCGGCATATGTACAAATTCCAACTGCTGCTGGGCGAGAGAGCCGAGATCGAATTAATTATTGGAGAGAATTAGGGGAGCGACAGGCAAACGAAATCGGAGTACCTGCAAGGTTTCTGCCGATATTTGATAGAGATGCAGCACATAATCCGGAATTTGTTTCACAAATAAGAGATAGCGCACTAATTTATCTTTCGGGTGGCGACCCTCATTATTTAGCAAATACATTGCGGGATACTCCAGTCTGGGAAGCAATAAATGAGAATTGGCAAAGAGGTGGATCACTTGCTGGTTGTAGCGCCGGAGCGATGGTTATGAGCTCACATATTCCAAATTTTCGTTTAATGCGAAGTGAACCAACTCCTGGATTTAGCATTGTTCCCAATATTCGAGTGATTCCACATTTCAACAAGTTCTTTAAATGGATTCCAGAGAGCGCTGCGAAAATATTAATGGATGCCCCAGAAGGAACCATTCTTATGGGTATTGATGAATTAACTGCTTTGGTGCGAAGAAGCGGTGTCGACTTTTGGCAAGCTACAGGAGATGAAAAAGTTCATATCTTGAAAGGGTTGCCTAGTGCGCAATTAAGCGCAGGGGAATCAATCAACTTCTAAAGTAATTAAATTACCCCAAGGATCTTCAACTTTTACAGAGGAACTTTCGGAAATCACTTCCTGTTTATGAAATGCAAGGCGATCTTTAGTTTCTGCTAATTGGTCGGCGCTCTCAAGTTTTATTTCAACATTTCCAAGACCTAGAGCCAATTGACGTTTTCCAGCGCCTTTACTGCGCCAAGTATTCATGGCCATGTGATGGTGGTATCCACCTGCTGAAACAAAGAGTGCCTGTCCGCCCCAATTTAGAGTTTTCTCAAAGCCAAGCATTTTTACATAAAACTCTTCGGCAGCCGCAACCGAACCAACAGATAGGTGAACATGACCAACGCGCTTATCTTCTGTAACCGGCTCTTGGGTTAAATGTTCTTTTAGGAATTGATTTGGATCCAACATAATCGTATCCATCTCAATAGTGCCATGTACCCAACTCCACTGTGATCGATCCCTATCCCAATAAAGTTCTACGCCATTTCCCTCGGGATCGTTGAAATAGAAAGCTTTGCTTACTAAGTGATCAGCGCTGCCGGTAAAAGTTCCTGGATATTGCTGCGCAACTGAATAAACGGCTTTTGCAAGAGCTGCTTCTGTCGAAAAAAGAATTGCGGTATGAAATAAACCGGCTTCATGGGGCGAGGCATATTTCATAGCTGGCTTATGTTCAAGAATTACTATTTCAGTATCTTTAAATCCAAGAACCGCGCGACTTTCGACATGACTGAGAAGTTGTAAACCAACGCCACTTTGGTAATAACGAATCATTGAATCTAGATCTGCGACCCATAAAGTGACAGCCCCCATCATGGTGTTAGCTGGAAGTAGCTCACTTGGGGTCATGTCAGTACTTTAGCAGAGATAGTTGAAATTTCAACTAAATCATATTCGGCTAACATTTCGTGGTGAAGGCGCTCGAGCGATCTGCCCCCGTTGTATTTGTTCTCTTATGGAGCACCGGTTTTGTGGGAGCCAAATACATACTTCCTTATGCCGAACCGTTTGTATTCCTAACCATCAGATACGCATCGGCCGCGATAATTCTTTTTCTGCTTGCAAAGGCCTTGCGGGAACCGTTAAGAATTTCAAGAGAGCAAGTTAAGCAATCAGTAAAGGTTGGAATCTTTCTTCAGGTTATTTATATAGGTGGCGTCTTTTATGCCATATCGCTAGGTCTGCCGGCAGGGGTAACAGCAGTTGTCGTAAGCTTGCAACCGATATTGGTCTCGGTTCTCGCTGTGAAATTCTTGAATGAGAACTTGGGATTAATAAAAATCCTCGGCTTGTTGCTGGGATTCTCCGGAGTTCTTTTCTTGATGCTTCCAAGAATCTTTCAAGGGGAGTTCAACCTTGAATTTCCAGCCGTCGGAATTATCTCTAGCGTTCTCGCTTTATTGGGAACTACAACTGGATATTTACTCCAGAAAAAAGGTGGCGGGGAGATCCCATTTCTTCCAGGCACTGCAGTTCAATTCGTAACCGCAACAATCCTTTTCGCAATCCTTGGTGGACTTTTCGAGGGCTGGTCAATCGAAATAAACCTTCGATTCATTCTTGCCCTTGCTTGGATAGTTCTTGCGCTTTCGATCGGATCTATCTTCTTACTCTTCTATTTGCTTAAGCACGACAGCGCCAGTTCCGTTTCAAGTCTTTACTACTTAGTTCCACCTTTAACCGCGTTACAAGCTTTCCTCATTTTTGATGAAAAGATTGCCGGTGTTGGACTTTTTGGAATGGTTCTAGCTGCCCTGGGCACGGTTTTAGTAACTCGCAAACCGCGAGTCTCTGCAATTGAGAGTTAGCCCTTCGGCCCTGAGTTTTGTCCGTAATTTCTGATCACCGTTAGGTGGATAAGGGCTAGCATGTCGCCATAGCGAGAGGTAGTCAATGGCGACGAAGCTGATTTATGCCTTCCATGAGGGCAATAAAGATTTAAAGGATTTGCTCGGTGGTAAAGGTGCAAATCTTGCGGAGATGGTTCGCATCGGATTGCCAGTACCGCCAGGATTCACAATTACTACGGAAGCCTGTAAAGAGTATTTAGCAAAAGGTAGTGCGCCAATTGAACTGGAAGTTCAGGTAACAAAGGCGCTTCGAAATCTAGAAGATGAAATGCAAAAACGCCTTGGCGACCGCGAGGATCCGTTATTAGTTTCAGTTCGATCTGGTGCGAAGTTCTCCATGCCTGGCATGATGGAGACAATTCTTAATGTTGGATTGAATGACCAATCGATTGAAGGCTTAATAAAACAGACAAATAATGAGCGATTTGCCTGGGATGCTTATCGCCGATTGATTCAAATGTATGGCAAAACTGTTTTGGGAATTGAAGGAAGTAAGTTTTCAAAAGAGCTGGAAAGTGCAAAACGTGAAGCTGGGGTAAAGAATGATTTTGAAATTTCGGTTTCATCACTGCAGAAATTGGTTATCAAATTTAAAGAGATTATAAAGTT
>CAZCQR010000032.1:0-1838 GCA_964500885.1 uncultured Clavibacter sp. | reverse complement strand
CAGAATGCTCAAGGCGAAGATGTAGTTTCTGGCATCAGAAATACTCTTTCATTAGAAGACTTTGGCAAATTAGCACCGCGACTTTATGAGGAGTTGCGGGCGATTATGTACAAGTTGGAAACTCATTATCGAGATTTATGCGATATCGAATTTACCGTTGAACGAGGCAAGTTATGGATATTGCAGACTCGCGTTGGAAAGCGCACCCCGTCCGCGGCATTTCGAATCGCAATTCAAATGGTTGATGAACAGATTATTACTATGGATGAAGCGCTGCTTCGAGTTAACGGAGCGCAACTTGCTCAATTGATGTTCCCGCAATTTGATAAAACTAAGAGCCCAAAGCCGCTAACAGTGGGTATGGCAGCATCTCCAGGTGCTGCAGTAGGTAAGGCAGTCTTTCACTCGAAAGTTGCACAAGAATGGGTAGAACGTGGCGAGAAAGTTATTTTGATTCGCCGTGAAACAAATCCAGATGATCTAGGTGGAATGGTTGCAGCTACAGGAATTCTTACCAGCCGAGGTGGCAAGACTTCACATGCTGCTGTGGTTGCCCGAGGTATGGGTAAGACTGCAGTTTGTGGCGCAGAAGAGATTGAAGTCAATGAGGAAGAGAATTTTGCACTCATTAATGGCGAGAAGATTAATGAGGGAGATTATGTATCAATTGATGGCACCACCGGAGAAGTCTTTAAAGCAGAAATTCCAGTAGCGCCATCTGCAGTAGTTAAGTATTTATTCGATGGAATAACTAAGGCAACAGATGGAAAAGAAGATGGCGAGCGAGATTTAATTAAATCGGTAGATCGAATCTTGCGCCATGCTGATCGACGTCGCCGTTTAATGGTCCGAGCAAATGCCGATAACGAACAGGATGCCACCGCAGCAAGAAAATTTGGCGCAGAAGGTATCGGGTTATGTCGTACTGAGCATATGTTCTTAGGAGATCGCCGAGTCTTAATTGAGCGAGTAATTCTTGCTAAAGATAAAGCAGATCGCGAGAAAGCTTTAGCTGCGCTATTGCCACTACAGCGCGATGATTTCACAAAGATATTAACGGTGATGGATGGATATGTGACAACAATCCGTCTTTTAGATCCACCTTTGCATGAGTTCCTTCCAGATTTAGGTGAGTTGAAAGTTAAATCTGCCCTTGGACATGAACGGAAGAAAGTTGATCAAGAGAACGAAGAGCTCCTCCAGGCAGTCATGAAGATGCACGAGTCCAACCCAATGCTTGGACTTCGGGGTGTTCGCTTAGGGTTGATGTCTCCTGGTTTATACGAACTACAGGTGCGTGCAATAGCTGAAGCTATGGCGGACCGAATCGCTTCCGGAGCGAATCCAAAAGTTGAGATCATGATTCCACTAGTCGGATCTCATATGGAGTTAAAGTTAACGAGAACGGCTGCTGAAGAGGTTATCCGCAAGATCGAGATTGAACGGAAGGTGGAATTACCAATTGCGATTGGCACGATGATTGAATTGCCACGCGCTGCGCTGACCGCAAATAGAATTGGCGCCGTAGCCGATTTCTTTAGTTTTGGAACAAATGATTTAACCCAAACAACTTGGGGTTATTCACGAGATGACGTTGAAGCTGAATTCTTCTCAAGATACTTCGAGTTGGGAGTTTTTACGATTTCACCATTTGAAACTATTGACCAATTTGGCGTTGGTGAACTAGTAAAGATTGCTGTTGACCGTGGCAAGAGCGTTAATCCAAAGTTACATCTTGGGGTATGCGGCGAACATGGTGGCGATCCTGAATCCATTCACTTCTTTGATGAAGTGGGTCTTGATTATGTCTCTTGTTCGCCGTTTAGAGTTCCAGTTGC
>CAZCQR010000031.1:0-10017 GCA_964500885.1 uncultured Clavibacter sp. | reverse complement strand
CTGGACCAACTAACGAACGAGAGAAAGGCAAGAGAGTGGCAAAAGCTGCCAAAGAACCTGCAGAAGAGAAAAATGTAAATCCCGAAAAACAAAAAGCCCTAGATACCGCGCTTGCCCAGATTGAGCGTCAGTTTGGTAAGGGTTCAGTTATAAAGATGAGCGAAAAAACCGCTACTCCAATTGAAGTAATCCCAACCGGATCTATCGCCCTTGATATGGCGCTAGGAATTGGTGGATTGCCAAGAGGAAGAATTATTGAGATCTTCGGACCCGAATCTTCCGGTAAGACGACACTTACCCTTCATGCAATTGCAAGCGCACAACGTGCTGGCGGAATCGCTGCATTTATAGATGCCGAACATGCATTTGATGCAGAGTATGCAAAGAAACTCGGCGTTGATATTGATGCACTTCTAGTTTCCCAACCAGATACTGGAGAACAGGCACTAGAGATCGCCGATATGTTGGTTCGATCTGGTGCACTTGATTTAATTGTTGTCGACTCAGTAGCAGCTCTAGTACCGCGTGCTGAAATTGAAGGCGAAATGGGCGATTCACATATGGGCTTACAGGCTCGTTTAATGTCGCAGGCGCTTCGAAAGATTACAGGCGCACTTAGCCAATCAAAGACAACAGCAATCTTTATCAATCAGCTTAGAGATAAAATCGGTGTCTTCTTTGGTTCACCTGAAACAACTACTGGTGGAAAAGCTCTTAAGTTCTATGCATCAGTTCGTATGGATATTCGCCGAATAGAGACTCTAAAAGATGGTCAAGATGCGGTAGGAAATCGAACTCGAGTCAAAGTTGTGAAAAATAAGATGGCTCCACCATTTAAGCAAGCAGAGTTCGACATCCTTTATGGAATCGGAATCTCTCGCGAGGGCAGCCTTCTTGATCTCGGTGTAGATCTGGGAATTGTGAAGAAGTCAGGTGCGTGGTTTACCTATGAAGGAGACCAGCTTGGCCAAGGAAAAGAAAATTCACGACAGTTCCTTATAGATAATCCAGATCTTGCCAATGAAATCGAGAGCAAGATTCGCGCACATTACGCAACTGCGAATATCGATCCAGCCCTAGTCGCTGCAATCGATGAAGCTGCTGCCGATGTCGAGTTCTAACGAACTCCTTGAAGAGTTAGAGAGCGACCCCTACTCCGTAGCAACGACCATTGCGCTAAATGCCCTTGGTCGAAGAGCTCGCAGTAGGGGAGAGCTCTTTGCTCTTCTAAAGAAACGTGGCACTCCTGAAGAAGTTGCCAATGCAGTTCTATTTCGCCTTCAAGAACAAGGCTTTGTTAATGATTACGAATTTGCGCGTTATTGGAGTGAATCTCGGCAACGGACAAAAAAAGTTGCACGTCGCATAATCATCGGAGAGCTTCGCTCAAAGGGAATTAGCGATGAAATTATTGAATGGATAACTAGCGATATCACTGATGATAACGAATTTGATAATGCACTTAAATTTGCAGAGCGTAAAGCTCGCTCGTATCAAAGACTAGAAAACGATGTTGCATACCGGAGACTCCACGGAGCGCTGGCACGTCGCGGTTTCAGCGGATCAATTATCTCGCGGGTAATTTCTGAACTTGGTATTTCTCGCAACTAAGCCTTGCGAGATAGGCTCTGACCATGGAATTTCTCCTTGGTTCAAAAATTCTTCCAGTACTTGTCGCAGAAGATGCTGCATGGATGAAGGATCTTGGAAAAGTACTTGTTGATAATGCTCTGCCACTTGTAGAAGTAACACTCCGCACTGAAGCTAGTTGGAAAGCCATTGAAACTCTAACTCAAGTTGATGGCTTAACTGTTGGCGTTGGTTCAGTGACAAGAGAAGAAGAGTTAGATCTTGCTAAGAAGCTCAATCTCAAATTCGCAGTTTCGGCCGGACTATCACAGTCGCTTGTATCTCACGCAAAGAGTTTGGGAATTCCTTATCTTCCAGGAGTTGCAACTGCTACCGAAATATTAACTGCGCTTCGCCTTGGAGTAAGTGAAATGAAATGGTTTCCAGCCATGTCACTAGGAGGCGTATCTGGATTGCGCGCAATCTCAGCTCCATTTCCTGCTATTAGATTTCTACCAACTGGAGGAATCTCTCTGCCAGATGCTCAGAACTTCCTTAAGGAAAAGAATGTGATTGCGGTAGGAGGAAGTTGGATTTTTTCTAAGGTAGATATGGCAAATCGAGATCTTGCCTCGATTGCAAAAGCAATCCAAGCTTGCACTAATTGAAGTTAGAATTCCACGTGTGAGCGCACGCACCTATGTAATCCAGACATTGGGATGTCAGATGAACTCCCATGACTCAGAGCGTATTGCAGGTTCACTTGACTCTGCAGGTTATCTTCCAGCTCCCATAGGTACAGAGCCCGATTTAATTGTTTTTAACACCTGTGCAGTTCGTGAGAATGCTGATAACAAACTTTACGGACACTTAAGTTTCCTAGTTCCGAAGAAGAGAGATAACCCTAATCTGCAGATTGCCATTGGTGGATGCCTAGCTCAAAAAGATCAAGGCGCAATTATCAAGCGTGCGCCGTATGTAGATGTTGTATTTGGCACTCATAACATGGGTTCACTTCCATATCTATTGGAGCGCGCGCGGATTGAGAAAAGTGCACAAGTTGAAATTAAAGAGTCGCTAGAGCATTTCCCATCTACACTTCCTGCTCGCCGCCATTCACCGTTTTCAGCGTGGGTTTCTGTATCAGTTGGGTGCAATAACACTTGCACATTTTGTATCGTTCCTGCACTTCGCGGTCGAGAGAAAGATCGGAATTCTGAAGATATTCTAAATGAAGTACGTGCTCTAGTTGAGCAGGGCGTTACCGAAGTAACTCTGCTTGGTCAAAATGTAAATGCTTACGGAGTCGATTTCGGAGATCGAGAAGCTTTTGCAAAGTTACTCCGTGCGTGTGGTCAGATTCCGGGCCTTGATCGGGTGCGCTTTATGTCGCCACATCCAAGAGATTTCACCGATGATGTAATTGCTGCAATGGCAGAGACGCCAAATGTCATGCCACACCTTCATATGCCACTGCAATCAGGATCTGATCGAATTCTGCAAGAGATGAGAAGGTCATATCGAGTAGATAGATATCGAAAAATTATCGAAAAAGTTCGAAAAGCTATTCCAGATTCAAGCATTACAACAGATCTAATCGTTGGTTTCCCAGGTGAGAGCGAAGCCGATTTTCAGAATACTTTGGATGTTGCGGATGAATTCAACTTTTTGGCCGTTTACTCATTTAAGTATTCAAAGCGCCCTGGTACCCCAGCCGCGCAGATGCCGGATCAAATTCCCGACGAAGTTGTAGCAGAAAGATATGACCGATTGCATCAGCATCTAAATGAAATATCTCTGCGAGTAAATCAGCAAGTTATCGGAAAAGAACTCGAAGTTTTGATCTCCGATATTGAAGCAGGACGGGCACAAGGCAAGAGCAGGGATTTTCGCTTGGTGCATTTTGATCTGGGGGCTCACCAAGTGCGCCCAGGGGATTTGGCATATGTAAAGATTTTGGAAGCAAAACCACATTTCATAATAGGTGAATTGACTCGAACTATTTCAACAAGAGGTGGCGATGCCTTTAGCGCACGTAAAGCAGAAGCGGAGCGCAGTGGTGTCTTTCTGGGGGTTCCGCAATTAAAAAGCGTTCTCGCTAAATGACATTAATTTTCATAGTCGGGGCGACTGCAACCGGGAAAAGCGCGCTAGCCATAGAAATTGCGAAGCAACTTCGCGGGGAAATAGTAAATGCCGATTCCATGCAGCTCTATAAAGGCATGAATATCGGCACAGCAAAACTTTCAATTGCAGAGCGCGATGGTATCCCGCATCATCTAATCGATACATTGGAAGTTACAGAAGATGCCTCAGTTGCTCGATATCAGGAGCAAGCCAGATCATGTATCGATAATCTATTAAAAGGAAATGTTCCCACCGTTGTTGTCGGCGGAACCGGCCTGTACGTAAAAGCAATCTTGGATGATTTGAATTTTCCGGAAACAAATCTTGAAATAAGAGAGAAGATACAAAAGGAGAGCGAAGCTATTGGAGCTATAGCATTGCATAGACGCTTGGGAAAGTTAGATCCGGCAGCAGCCGCAGCAATTCCAAAAGAAAATGTAAGACGAGTAATCCGCGCTCTTGAAGTAATTGAGATTACTGGAAAGCCATTTACGGCGAATTTGCCTCGCGGTCAAAGTTCTCGTTATCCAGAAGCTAAACAATTTGGATTAAGTCTAAATCGGGAAAACCTCAGAGAGATCATTGACCAACGCGTTGAGAAGATGTGGCACGCTGGATTTGTAGATGAAGTTAGGAATCTTCTGAGTCATGGTTTACGGGAAGGGAAAACGGCTCGTGCGGCAATTGGCTATTCGCAGATAATTAAATTCATCGATGGTGAAATTTCAGAGGATGAGGCTCGCGAGGATACAAAACGTGCCACCCGACAATACGCCCGAAGACAGGAGACCTGGTTCTCACGGGATGCGAGGATTACTTGGCTCGCTAAAGAAGCACAGCTACAGCAGATTCTTTCAACTACCCTTGGGGCAAAGAGATGATTCAAGGCACATATGGACACGGCACCGAGAATGATTTTGTGCTCATTTTTGACCCTAATGACGAATTAGAGATTTCTCCTTATATATGCGCGAAGATTTGTAATCGCGATTCCGGTATTGGTGCCGATGGCTTAATTCGAATTATTAAGAAATCTGGTGACTGGTTTATGGATTATAGAAATTCTGATGGTTCGATTGCAGAGATGTGCGGTAACGGTATTCGGGTAATGGCTCGCTATCTTGTCGATCGGGGAGAGCAAAGTTCCGGAATTTTTCCAATTGCTACTAGGGATGGGAAGAAGTTTCTAAGTGTCCCAGCGGAAGGTGATATCACCGTAAATATGGGTCAAATATCGCATATCGAAAGCGATGTTAAAGTTTTTGCAAATGGAAGAACTTGGCCCGCATATAAAGTTGAAATTGGAAATCCACACGCGGTTTCATTTGTTGAGGATTTGCGTGAGATTGGGGATTTGGGAATTGAGCCAAAGGCAAATCCGGATTCTGAGTTTCCTGATGGCGTTAACTTTGAGTTTGTTACTTTTCAACCAAATGGTGAATTAGCAATGCGCGTTCATGAGCGAGGAGTCGGCGAGACAAAGTCATGTGGGACTGGAACATGTGCTGTAGCTCTAGCGGCAACGCTAGCTTCTGGAAAAAAACTCCCAGCAAAGTGGATTATCAATCCTCCGGGAGGACGTCTAGAGGTGGAAATTGATGCTCACTCTAACGCGATACTTACAGGGCCAGCAGTTTTGCTACGCGAAGTAGTTCTGGATAAATATTTTGAGTAATTTTAGCGATCAAGAGTTGGAAGAACTTTTAGCAGAATCAGCAGATCTCGCCGAAGAATTTGATGACTTCTCACCAGATTCTTTTGATTCTACCCAGCGAGATTTAAGTGATCGAGCTGCACTTCGTCGAGTAGTTGGGCTATCTACAGAACTAACCGATATCTCCGAGGCTGAGTATCGAAAGCTTCGCTTGGAGCGAGTTATCTTGGTTGGAGTTTGGACTAGCGGAACAAGTAAGGATGCCGATAATTCAATGGCAGAGCTTGCTGCGCTTGCAGAAACAGCAGGTTCGCAGGTACTTGATGCGCTAATTCAACGGAGAGATAAGCCAGATCCTGCAACCTACATCGGCTCTGGAAAGGTTAATGAACTAAAGGGAATTGTTAAAGCAACTGGCGCAGATACAGTTATTTGTGATGGTGAGTTAAGCCCAGGTCAATTAAGAAATCTAGAAAATAAAGTAAAGGTTAAAGTTGTTGATCGAACAGCGTTAATCCTCGACATATTTGCCCAGCATGCAAAGAGCAAAGAAGGTAAAGCTCAAGTTGAGTTAGCGCAGATGAATTACATGTTGCCAAGGCTCCGCGGTTGGGGTGAATCGCTTTCTAGACAGGCGGCGCGCGCTGGAGGTATTGGCGGACGTGGCCCCGGTGAGACAAAGATTGAAATTGATAGACGCAGAATTCGTGACAAGATGGCCAAACTTCGTCGAGAAATTTCAGAGATGAAGATTGCCCGTGATACCAAGCGACAAGAGCGGCGAAGAAATTCAATACCATCGGTAGCTATTGCTGGTTATACAAACGCTGGAAAATCCTCACTCTTAAATCGCCTAACTAATGCCGGAGTACTTGTTCAGAACGCGCTATTTGCAACCCTTGATCCGACAGTTAGAAAAGCAGAGACACAAGATGGACGAATTTATACTTTAAGCGACACAGTTGGATTTGTTAGACATCTTCCACACGAGTTGATTGACGCCTTTAAATCAACCCTTGAAGAAGTTTCTGGTGCCGACCTAATAGTTCATGTAGTTGATGGCGCAAATTCTGATCCAATTGGTCAAATTAATGCTGTCAGAGAGGTGATCCGCGAAATTGGCGGTCAAGCTATTCCAGAGATAATTGCGCTAAATAAATCTGATGTTGCCGACCCAGAGACAGTTAGAACCTTACTTCGGGCTGAGCCATCTGCAATTTCAATATCTGTACATACTGGCGCCGGTATCCCACAGCTAATTGCCGCGATAGAAGCAGCTCTACCTCGGCCAAAAGTGGAGTTAAATGTTTTGATTCCATTTAGTAGAGGCGATCTCTTAAATCGCGTTCACGAAACTGGCGAAATCATCTCGCTTGCCCATACAGAACTAGGGACGCGAGTTACAGCGCGGGTAGATGAAGCGCTTGCCGCCAAGCTAGAGATTTATTCGGAATCTAAACCCACGTCCTCCGCCTGAAGATGCCGGTTTCTCAAATTCCTCAATAAATTCGCCCTTATTAGCGAGAATAACTCGTTGAGAAATTTCATTCTCTTTATCGGTAGTTAGCTCTACATAAGGCAGCTTCAATTCCTTTGGAAATTCAAGAATCTGAGCTAGCGCGCTCTTTGCATAACCCTTACCTCGCGCAAAATGAAAAGTTTCGTAGCCGATATGGCCCAATACATGTGAGGGTAGATCGGAGGTGCCTGGTTGCCACCTAAAAGAAATTACGCCCACAGGGCCGTCTTGCCACATAAATCTTGTAATCGAAGGTAAGCGTTTTACGACACTGCCATCTTCCAGAGTCAAATCATCGCCACCTGTTAAATCATCTAAGGATGCTAAATAACCAGTTGGATCGCTCTCCATTTTTTCGATCTGCATCTTTCGAAAATGATGCCAGCCATTCGATTGATCAAGCGAGTCGCGCCAAATCTTGGCAATCGTAGGAATTTCGCCTAAATCAGGAAGTCGGAGTTTCACTCCGCTAATTTATCGAACGGAGCGGAGTACTGCGGTGACTTTTCCGAGGATCTCGCAGTTGTCACCATTGATTGGAGAATAGGCATCGTTTGCGGGAAGCAACCAGATATGCCCATCCTTTTTGGAGAAAGTCTTTACCGTTGCCTCTCCATCAATCATTGCTGCGACAATCTCGCCTTTGTTGCAATCTTTCTGCGAACGTATAACTACATAATCGCCATCGCAGATTGCAGCGTCGACCATTGAATCGCCAACTACTTTGAGCATAAATAATTCGCCTTCGCCAACGAGCGTTGCAGGAAGTGGAAATAATTCTTCTACATTCTGTTCAGCAAGAATTGGTCCACCAGCTGCGATCCGGCCAACAAGTGGCACATTATGAGTTCGCTCGGGCGCAATATCTTCAAATCGTTCATCGCCAGGAGTCAGGACTTCAAGAGCTCGTCCTCGAGAAGGATCACGTCGGATCCAACCTTTTTCTTCGAGCGCTTCGAGTTGATATTTGACGGAAGAGGGTGAAGCAAGGCCCGCGGCTTCGCCTATTTCTCGCATTGATGGGGGATAGCCATTCTTCTCCATCGCAACCTTGATCGCTTGAAGGATCTTTAGCTGGCGAGGAGTCAGCCCGTTCTCGTCGATTGGTCCATCAGGGAGTTCGACAAGCGAGGGCTTTTTGAGGGGCTTTTTGCTCATAGGAGAAGGTTAGAACAGATTTACGAAATAATCAAACAAATGTTCTAAAAAAACTTGCCTTTGTCAGTGGTGGGGTGTAACTTACTCTTTAGAACAGACGTTCGAAGAGTATCCCCACTCTCAACGATCTATCTAGAAGTAGCAGGAGAACGATGACGACGATTGCGATCTATCCGTCAACCCCCAATCGAGCTCGTAGCGAGCAGATCCGCCTTACCCCCCGCGGTCGCTTTCTCGCTCGACTAGCAGTCATCGCATCGCTCTCCATTCTTCTTCTTTCCGCCTTCTCGCTAGTTACTGGAGCTTCAGCTGGATCCGAGAGCTCTTCAACCAAATATGTAAAGATCACTGTTGCTCCTGGCCAAACCCTCTGGAGCATCGCTTCCAATCTTGAAATCAAAGGGGATCGCCGGGAAATTGTTGATGCGATTATGAGCCTAAATAATTTAACTAATCCGGAGCTTCGCGCTGGCCAGAAGATTTATCTACCGACACGCCCCTAGCCCTGGAGTGATTGAAAACTCTAAACCCTTGCTTTACTCTTACCCCTAGATATTGGGGTTGGAATTAGATATACTTCCATACATAGTGGTTCAGCGAAGAATCTCTAATACACCCAAAATCAGGGAAATCGAGTATTGATAGGAGTGACACGCCGTGAACTGTCCTTTCTGCCGGAACGAAGAGTCAAGGGTTATCGACTCACGTCCTGTTGATGAGGGCACTTCAATCCGTCGTCGCCGAGAGTGCACAAAGTGTGGCTCAAGGTTCTCAACCCAAGAGACTTCAGTTCTATCAATTATCAAGCGGAGCGGGGTTGCTGAACCCTTCAGTCGCGAGAAGGTAATTAATGGCGTGCGAAAAGCTTGCCAGAACCGTCCTGTTTCAGAAGATGATCTTGCACTTCTCGCGCAACAAGTTGAAGAGACTTTGCGCGCTACCGGACAAGCAGAGATTGAAGCCCAAGAAGTGGGTATGGCGATTCTCTCACCTTTACGTGAATTAGATGAAGTGGCTTACCTCAGATATGCCTCGGTATACCGTAACTTTTCCTCCCTTGAAGATTTCGAAGGTGAGATCGCACTTCTCCGCGCAATACCTTCAGAGAAAACTTCAGCAACAAAGAACCAAGTTTCTTCCCCGCAACTTAAGTGATCTGTCCGATAAGTAGTTAAAGGTGTTTTAAAAAAAGTTAATGCAGTGAATGTAAGAAAAGAAAATTAAAGATTACGAGAAGAAATTGGAGAAACGAGAATGTCGGACACGGTGATCAATCGTCCTGGAGCCAAGAACAAAGCAGGTAAAGGCTTAACAATTGAACGAATTTTCAGCACGCCAGGTGAGCATCCATATGATCAAGTCACATGGGAGCGACGCGATGTTGTGCAGACAAATTGGAAGACTGGCGAGACGGTTTTCGAGCAAAAAGGCGTCGAATACCCTGACTTCTGGTCAGTCAACGCATCTACTATCGTTACCACTAAATATTTCCGTGGTGCTGTGGGTCATGACAATCGTGAATGGTCACTAAAGCAAGTCATTGATCGCGTAGTTCTTACTTATACAAAGGCAGGAAAAGAACACGGATACTTTGCAACTCCACAAGATGCAGAAGTATTTGAACATGAGCTCACTTACATGTTGCTACACCAGATCTTCTCTTTCAACTCTCCAGTCTGGTTCAACGTTGGTACAACAGCTCCACAACAAGTTTCCGCCTGCTTCATTCTTTCAGTTGATGACACCATGGATTCAATCCTTAACTGGTATCGCGAAGAAGGAATGATTTTCAAAGGTGGATCAGGCGCAGGATTAAATCTTTCTCGCATTCGTTCTTCAAAAGAACTACTTCGTTCCGGTGGAACCGCATCTGGCCCAGTTTCATTTATGCGTGGTGCAGATGCATCAGCAGGAACGATCAAATCAGGTGGTGCGACCCGTCGCGCTGCAAAGATGGTTGTTCTCGATGTTGATCATCCAGATATCGAAG
>CAZCQR010000030.1:0-10253 GCA_964500885.1 uncultured Clavibacter sp. | reverse complement strand
ACGTATGTATTTACGTTATGCCGAACGACAAGGTTGGAAGACCGAGATAATCGATGCAACGGAAAGCGATTTAGGTGGATATAAAGATGTCTCTGTTGCAGTTAAATCTCGGAGCGGAGCACAGCCCGGTACTGCACCTTTTGCAAAGTTAAAGTTTGAAGGCGGTGTACATCGCGTGCAACGTGTTCCGGAAACTGAATCTCAAGGTCGAATTCATACATCTGCAGCCGGAGTCTTAGTGCTTCCAGAAGCAGAAGAAATCGATGTTCAAATAAATATGAATGAACTTCGAATTGACGTCTACAGATCTTCAGGTCCTGGCGGGCAGAGTGTTAACACAACTGATTCAGCGGTAAGAATTACCCACTTACCAACCGGAATCGTCGTTTCCTGCCAGAATGAAAAGAGCCAACTTCAGAATAAAGAATCGGCGCTACGTATTCTTAGAGCGCGGCTCTTAGCTGCTGCTCAAGAAGCTGCAGATGCAGAAGCTGCAGCGACTCGCAAGAGCCAAGTTCGTACTGTAGACCGCTCTGAACGTATCCGTACCTATAACTTCCCAGAGAATAGATTGACTGACCACCGGGTTAACTACAAATCCAATAATCTAGATGCGGTACTCAACGGTGAATTAGACGATGTAGTTAACGCGCTACTTGAAGCCGATAAGTCAGAGAAGCTTGCTGCCGCAGAGGCTTAACATGTTGAAAGAATTGCTTCGTTCTGCAAAGAGTGAACTGGAGAGCGCAAAGATTTCCAAAGTTGATGCTGAATTGATTGCAGCTCATGTACTTGGAGTATCGCGAATGGAATTACATTCACGAGAGTTTCAATTTACGCCAGAGCAAGAAATCGAGTTCTCCGACTTACTCTCGCAACGAATTGGCGGAATTCCACTCCAATATCTAACGGGAGAGGCGCCATTTAGATATCTTGTTTTCGATGTTGGTCCAGGAGTCTTAATTCCACGACCAGAAACCGAATTGTTAGTCGATGCAGCTCTAGTTGAAATAGAGCGGATTCAATCAAGTAAAGAATGGAATAAGCAGCAAACCTCGATCATTGATCTTGGCGCAGGAAGTGGCGCGATTGCGATTTCCATCGCAAAGGAGGCGAGAGAACGTGGCCTATCAGTCAATGTAATCGCTGTTGAGAAAGATGAAGCAGCTCTAAATTGGCTTACTAGAAATATTGCAAAACATGAAGTTGATGTTCGAGTTGTTAAAGACTCCGTCACCGAGGCGCTTCAAGGGGTTAAATCCGATTTAGTTGTTGCAAACCCGCCCTATATTTCAGAGGCAATTTCATCTTTACCTATAGAACTTGAACATGAACCGAGATCAGCACTTTTTGGCGGTTCTACAGGAATTGAGATTCCATTAATCTTTATTGAAGCGGCAAAGCGATTACTTAAACCAGATGCCCTCTTGCTTTTGGAACATGATGACTCTCAATCTGATGCGTTAGCAAAGTCGTTGGCGCCAGATTTTCATGAGATTCTTCAATTTCAAGATTTGAATCATCGTCCAAGATGGATTTCGGCCAGGAGGAATGATGGCTGAACAATTTGATCTAGTCGTGGATGATCAAAATAAACTCTCTGAATTAGCAATAACGGCGCTACAAGAGGGAAAGTTGATTATTGCACCACTAGAGCACGCTTATGTTTTCGTAGCTGATGCATTTAATCACGGTGCAGTTAAGAAGATGCATTCAATTAGAGGTGATGATCGAGGAGTCGCGGCACAAGTCTTGGTTGGAGATTTGAAGACCGCGACAGGTATAACTAGAGAGTTTGGTACAACTACGAGAAGTATTTGCGAAAAGTTTTGGCCCGGACTATTAACGCTAAGAATTGCGCCAGCAGAAGGGTTAGTTTGGGATCTTGGTGATGCTAGATCGTTATCAGAAATTGCGATTCGCGTACCTGCAGCAAATTTTATTCGTGAGGTTGCACTTGTCGCAGGGCCACTTGCAATTGCTTCGGCAAGTAGAACCGGAACTCCGCCAAATCGAAAAGGAATAATTTTTCCAGCGCTAGATAGTGATTATGCATTTGCATTTCATGCCGGGGAGTTGCCTGAAGGGAATGCAAGCACTGTGATTTCAGTTAAATCCGATGGCATAACGCTGGTTCGACAGGGCGCAATCTCCCTCTCAGAACTTCGAACAGTTACGCCAAATATCGCGGTACCTGCCTAATTTTGAATATCCGGGCGTAGGATTCCAGCATGTCAGAATTTTTCGGCGCTGATTTTGATCAGCTTAAAGCTCAAGATCCAGAGATTGCTGCTGTTCTCTTATCTGAACTTGATCGACAACGTAAGAATTTGCAGTTAATTGCAAGCGAAAATTTAACTTCACCTGCAGTTCTGGCCGCTCTTGGTTCTACGCTTTCAAATAAATACGCGGAAGGTTATCCAGGTAAACGATATTACGGAGGATGCGAAGAAGTAGATAAAGCGGAAGTAATTGGTATAGCAAGAGCAAAAGAATTATTTGGCGCAGAACATGCAAATCTACAACCGCATTCTGGCGCAAGTGCCAATGTCGCGATCTATCTGGCATTTACAAAACCGGGGGATACCGTGCTCGCGATGTCCTTGCCTCACGGTGGACATTTAACACATGGTTCAAAGGTGAATTTCTCAGGTAAATGGTTCAACGTTGAGTCCTATGGCGTAAGAAAAGACGATGAATTAATTGATTATGATGAATTACGAGAAACTGCAAAACGAGTTAAGCCACGGATGATCTGCTCGGGCGCAACTGCATATCCACGGTTAATAGATTTCAAAAAGATTAGAGAAATTTGTGATGAAGTTGGCGCAATCATGTGGGTCGATGCTGCGCACTTCATCGGACTAGTAGCAGGAAAAGCAATCCCATCACCGGTTCCATTTGCAGATGTAGTTTCATTTACGACTCATAAAGTATTGCGTGGACCGAGAGGCGGAATGATTCTCTCGAAGGCAGAACATGCCGCTGCAATTGATAAAGCGGTTTTCCCAGGAATGCAAGGTGGACCAATCATGAGCGCGGTAGCTGGCAAAGCTGTTGCGTTGAAAGAATGTTTACAGCCTTCATATCAAGATTATGCAAAGCAGGTTATTTCTAATGCAAAAGAGCTTGCAAAATCACTAGAAAATGAAGGAATGCGCGCCGTATCTGGCGGGACCGATACACACCTTGCGCTAATCGATATTAGAAGCACTGGCATTAATGGAAAAGTGGCAGATGAAAGATGTGGAAAATCTGGAATCACACTAAATAAGAATGCAATTCCATATGACCCAGAGACGCCAGCTGTAACTAGTGGTATCAGAGTAGGCACACCTGCTGTCACAACTCAAGGAATGGGATTAAGCGAGATGCCATTGATTGCATCTTTGATTGCACGCGCTATTAGAGATGGTGAAGACGATAGCAAAGCTGCTGCAATTCGAAGTGAAGTAAATGCGCTAACTGCCAAGTTCCCGGTCTACCCAAGTTAATGCGCGAATACTCACTTACATTATTAATTGCTGCAGCATTGACATACATGCTGACACCTTTAGTACGTGAACTGGCATTAAGAGTTAATGCTGTTGCAAAAGTGCGCGATCGAGATATTCATACAGAAACTACAGCTCGCTGGGGTGGAGTTGCGATGTGGATCGCCACTGGAGCGACTTTGCTTGCAGTTCAGAATTTGAATTTAGTTGGTAAAGCTTATGGCCAGGAACTTTTAGGAATCTTCCTTGCTGGAACTTTTGTCTTATTAATCGGAATGCTTGATGACCGCTTTGAACTTGATGCAATCACAAAACTTGCCGGCCAAGGCTTAGCCGCTGGCATACTCTTGATTTTTGGAATCCAATTACTTTGGCTTCCGATTAATGGCATCATCGTCCTTCCTAGCAATATTGGACAATTCCTTACAGTCTTGATTGTGATCGTAATAATTAATGCTGTTAATTTTGTTGATGGTCTAGATGGCCTTGCAACTGGGATAGTCACAATATCTGCAGCTTCTTTCTTTGGTTTTGCATATTTATTGGCGATCGAGAATGGCTTTAGCCGCGCTGGCGCACCTTCACTTGCAACAGCGCTTGTTATTGGAGTTTGTATCGGATTCTTGCCCCATAATCTCTATCCGGCTCGGATATTTATGGGTGATTCTGGCTCAATGTTCTTAGGGCTAATGCTTGCTGCATCTGCAATTACTTTGATGGGACAGATAGATGCAAATGCAGTTTTCGCAGAAAATATTGGCCCGGCAGCCTTACCTCTCTTGTTGCCGTTTGCAGTTCTAGCAGTACCGTTATTGGATTTTGGATTAGCGATCTTGCGTCGAATTAGACAGGGCAAATCGCCATTTGCTCCTGATAATGAACACCTACATCACAAATTGATGAAACTTGGCAATTCACAATTACGAACAACTGTCATTCTTTATTTTGCTACCGCCATGCTTGCAGTGCCTGCAATGCTTTCTGCATTCTTGCCTGTCTGGTTAGCATTTTCTACCGGCCCAATACTTTTCTTCGCAGCTTTCTTAATCACTCAACGAAAGTCGAAGGTGGTACAAGTTGGAGATTAAGAGTTCAAATCGCGCAATGTGGAAAGGCGCTTTGTTTCCCGCCCTTGCTGTAACTCTAATTTCATTAATTGTGTCGACCTACTTTGTAGGTACTCCAGGATTTGTCGGAGCCGCTCTCGCCTCCATTACTGTTCTGATTTTCTTCTCAGTCTCACTTTTTGTAGGACGAATGACGAGCAATGCAAATCCAATTACCACTATGGCTCTTGCTATGTTCTCATATTTTACGAAATTGATTCTTATGGCTATGTTTCTATTAGCAGTCACACGCTTATCTGAGCCAGAGAGCGTTGATAGAACTTCTTTTGGAATTAGCGCGCTAGCGATCACCTTTGCCTGGTTATTTGGTGAGGTTCGTTCATTTTTCAAGTTGCGGTTAGAGTTATCCCCGGCAGAGAAGAAATAGAGATAAGAGAGCGAGAAGATGTCAGAGCCACAGAACCCAAGAAATGATGAGAATGCATTCTGGACGATTTTTGGCTATCTACTTTCCGGCCTGCTGATCTGGGGAGGAATCGGATATGGCCTCGACCAGTGGCTCAACACCGGCTATTTCCTTCTTGGGGGGCTGCTCCTTGGAATGGGCTCCTCTCTATACCTAATCTGGCTTCGCTTCGGGCGTAACTGAAGACCCAATTCACAGTTTTCGATTTCTCACCTTTAGCCCCGAACCAATAGGGTTGCGCCGAATTCCCCGCTAAATCCGACGGTCCTAACAGGAGTTGTTTTGCAGGTTCTAGCTGCTGCACAGTTCGCCGCCGACGAGGGCTTTAATCCTCCTGACGCTGGCGACTTCAACCTCCCTCCATTTATTGAAGGTAATGAATTTGCAACTAAACCAATTCTTCTAGCCTTCTTCTCTGTCATATTAATTTCCGTATTTTTCTATTTGGCTGCTCGCCGAGCAGCGCTAGTTCCATCAAAACTCCAATTTGCTGGAGAGAGTATTTATTCATTTGTCCGCAATGATCTTGGACGAGATGTAATCGGCCATGAGTTCATGCGTTTTGTTCCATATCTATTCACCTTATTTACCTTTATTTTGGTCAATAACATCTTTGGCATCGTTCCATTTATTCAATTCCCGACGATGTCTCGCGTCTCTTTCCCATATGTTCTTGCTGCATTCACATTCTTTATTTTCCATTACATCGGAATACGTAAACATGGACTCTTTAGTTATTTGAAGGGAATCATGTTTATTCCAGGTGTTCCAAAGCCTGCTTACATCTTGATTACTCCGCTCGAATTAGCTACTTACTTTCTAGTTAGACCAATGACGCTAAGTCTGCGTCTCTTTGCAAATATGTTTGCCGGTCACTTGTTATTGCTGGTGTTTATTCTTGGCGGCGAGCACTTGCTTCAAGGCGTAATCGGCTTAAAGCTAGTTAGTCCGTTCTCTTTTGCAATCGGCATTGTCCTTACATTCTTCGAGTTTATGGTCCAATGCCTGCAGGCATATATCTTCACTCTTCTAACTGCGCTTTACATTGCTGGAGCGCTGGCAGATGAGCATTAATAGGTAAAAAAAGAATTCCCATCTCAAACGGGATGCGGGAGTAAAAAGAAAGGTAAGAAACATGGAAGGCACACTCAACCTGGTCGGTTTTGGCCTCGCAGCGATTGGCCCGGGTATTGCAACCGGCATGATCTTCGCCGCTTATATCAATGGCGTTGCTCGTCAACCAGAAGCTAGAAACGTCCTACAGCCGATTGCATTCCTTGGCTTCGCACTCGCAGAAGCTTTGGCGCTCTTCGGTCTAGTTCTCGCATTCGTCCTCTAATAGTTTTGAAAATCTAAGAATTTAGATTAGGAAGTGAGATCGAGTATGAGTTCAATCGAACTAGCTGCGGAAGAACTAAATCCGCTGATTCCGAACACCGCTGAGATCATTGTTGGCTTTATCGCCTTCTCTCTTCTCTACATGGTGTTGCGCCGTGCAGTAGTTCCAAAGTTCGAAAAGGCATTTGCAGAACGTACCGAAGCAATTCAAGGTGGCATGGAGCGCGCGGAAAAAGCGCAACGTGAAGCTGAAGTTGCTCTTAATCAGTACAAATCGCAACTTGCCGATGCGCGCGGAGAAGCTCAAGTTATTCGAGAAGAAGCTCGAGTGCAGGGCGCTGCAATCATCGAAGAGATGAGAGCAAAGGCGCAAGAAGAAGCTGCTCGAATAACTGCAACTGCTCAAGCTGCAATCGAATCTGAAAGACAACAAGCTATTAACTCACTTCGCACAGAAGTTGGAACGCTTGCTACGGAACTTGCATCCAAGATTGTTGGAGAAGCCCTAGATGACCAGGTCCGACAATCCAGAATCGTCGATCGCTTCCTATCTGATTTGGAGAAGAGTAAGTAAATGTCACTTGCGGATATGGGCGGTACCAGCAGACAAGCAATCGCTGCTGCGCGTGCTGCTCTAGATAACTCACTTAAAGGTAAGACTGAGGCAGATGTTGCCAAGTTTGCCGGTGAGTTATTTACCGCGCTGGCAGCTCTTGATTCTTCAGCACCACTTCGCCGCTCATTGACAGATGCCGCTCGAGATGCGAAAGATAAATCGAAACTAGTTTCAGATTTATTCGCTAAAGGCGCTCCCAATGTGGTCTCGCTGCTAAGCGAATTGGCTAACTTAAAGTGGTCGAAACCAAGTGATTTGGCCGATGCTGTCGAGCAATTAGCTATCGAAACTGAAGCGGCTGCTGCAAATCTTGCTGGCGAACTCGATCGTCTTGAAGAAGAGCTTTTCAGTTTCTCCAGAGTAGTTGCTGGTGATAATGATCTGCTCCAAGCTTTAAGTGCTTCTAAGTACTCAGGAGAAGGAAAACGAGTTCTTGTTGCAAAATTATTTGGTGGAAAAGTTTCCGCAGCCACTTCAAGAATGCTCGGACATCTTGTAAGTAGCTTCCGTGGCAGAAACTTTGAAGGAACAGTTGCTTTCTACATCAAAGCGACAGCCGCAAGACGAAATCGAATGATTGCTGAAGTAAAGACAGCCGTCGCATTAAGCGATGCGCAACGTGAAAAATTAACCGCAACACTTGCGGCGAAGATCGGACAGCCAGTTCGATTAAATATCGAGGTTGACCCCTCGGTTATCGGAGGAATTTCCATCCGATTTGCAGATGAATTGATTGACGCCACAATCGTCAATCGTTTGGCCGACGCGAGCCGAGCGCTCGCAGGATAGGGAGAAGAAAATGGCAGAACTCACGATCAGACCAGAAGAGATTCGTGATGCCTTAGCGAATTTCGTTAAGTCATATGAGCCAAGTTCGGCATCGCGTGATGAGATCGGAACGGTAGTCGAAGCTGCAGATGGCATCGCACGCGTTTCTGGTCTGCCATCAACAATGACTAACGAATTACTTAAGTTTGAGAATGGCACCCTAGGACTTGCGCTTAACCTTGATGTCCGCGAAATCGGTGTGGTTATTCTCGGTGAATTTGGCGGAATTGAAGAAGGTCAAACGGTTCGTCGAACTGGTGAAATTCTCTCCGTTCCAGTTGGCGATGGATTCTTGGGTCGAGTTGTTGATCCACTAGGCCGCCCTATTGATGGCAAAGGTGAAATTAAGGCTGAAGCAAACCGCGCACTTGAATTACAGGCTCCCTCTGTAGTTCAGCGTCAACCGGTTAAAGAGCCACTAGCTACTGGAATTAAAGCAATTGATGCGATGACCGCAATCGGCCGTGGTCAGCGTCAGTTGATTATTGGTGATCGCCAAACCGGTAAGACCGCTGTCGCAATTGACACCATTATTAATCAACGCGATAACTGGAAGAGCGGCGATAAGAAGAAACAAGTTAAATGTATTTATGTTGCGATTGGTCAGAAGGGTTCGACAATTGCATCTGTGAAAGCTGCTCTAGAAGAAGCAGGAGCGATGGAGTACACAACCATCGTTGCAGCTCCAGCATCTGATCCAGCAGGCTTTAAGTACCTAGCGCCATATACAGGTTCAGCAATTGGCCAGCATTGGATGTACAAAGGCGAACATGTACTGATCGTCTTTGATGACCTTTCAAAGCAAGCGGAGGCATATCGAGCAGTTTCATTATTGCTACGCCGTCCACCGGGCCGCGAGGCTTATCCTGGCGATGTTTTCTATTTACATTCACGTCTTCTAGAACGATGCGCAAAACTCTCTGATGAAATGGGTGGCGGTTCAATGACCGGACTTCCAATCATCGAAACCAAAGGTAATGACGTATCTGCCTTTATTCCGACAAACGTTATTTCAATTACAGATGGTCAGTGCTTCCTAGAAACTGATCTCTTTAACTCTGGTGTTCGCCCAGCAATTAACGTTGGTATCTCGGTATCACGTGTTGGTGGTTCGGCGCAGACAAAGGCGATGAAGAAGATCGCTGGCCGACTACGTTTGGATCTCGCACAATTCCGTGAGTTAGAAGCGTTCGCCGCATTCGGTTCAGATCTAGATGCTGCTTCCAAGGCGCAATTGGAACGTGGTTCACGTCTAGTTGAACTTTTGAAGCAAGCTCAGTACACACCATTTGCTCTTGAGCGAATGGTTGTTTCAATCTGGGCTGGTACTACAGGTCAACTTGATTCAGTTGCGGTTCAAGATATTCGCCGTTTTGAGGCTGAATTCTTGGATTACGTCGCTCGCTCACATAAGGGAATCTTCGATGTGATTGCAGAGACTAAGGAACTTAGCGATGACACAGTTGCCAAGTTAACTAGCGCTATTAGTGCATTTAAGAACGAATTCGTTTCTTCCGTTGCAAAACCTGTTAATGAAGCTGAGGCTGAGGCGCAGGGTAGCGATGGAACCGAGCAGATTACGAAGTTCAAGAAGTAAAAAATGGGCGCACAACTTCGTATCTATCGGCGACGTATTCGCTCTGTTAAGTCGACCAAGAAGATCACGCGAGCGATGGAGTTAATCTCTGCTTCGCGTATCGTCAAGGCGCAACAGCGAGTCTCCGCATCAACTCCATATGCAAATGAGTTGACGCGCGCCGTTAGTGCAGTTGCAACCTTCTCTAACACAAACCATCCATTAACTACAGAATCGGCTACGCCAACGCGTGCCGCAGTTCTAATTGTTACCGCAGATCGCGGTATGGCAGGTGCATATTCAACAAATGCGATAAAGGAAGCTGAAGGTTTAATCGTAACGCTCAAAGAGCGTGGCCTCACAGTTCTTACTTATGTAGTTGGAAGAAAAGCAGTCAACTATTACAAGTTCCGAAATCGCCCAGTAAAGAATTCCTGGACAGGTTTTTCAGATAAACCTACTTATGCAAATGCTAAAGAAATCTCTGCTGAGTTAATTGATGCTTTCTTGAAAGATGCTGCAGTTGATGGCGAGGGAGTCGACGAACTCCACATCGTCTTTACTGAATTTAAGTCGATGGTCACTCAGGTTGCGCTAAATAAGCGGATGCTTCCACTTGAAGTTGTGGAATCTGATGCACCAGCTCCTGCAGGACTATTGCCTATGTATGAATTTGAACCAAATGCTGGAGAAGTTCTCAACGCACTTCTTCCTAAATACATCGAATCGCGCGTCTACAACGCCTTGTTGCAATCTGCTGCATCTGAACATGCAGCTCGTCGCAGAGCGATGAAGTCGGCAACTGATAATGCCGATGAATTAATTAAGTCGTTGACCAGACTTGCAAACGCGGCTCGTCAGGCCGAAA
>CAZCQR010000029.1:0-11034 GCA_964500885.1 uncultured Clavibacter sp. | reverse complement strand
GTTAATCACGGCTGCGGCGCTCATTCAGAGGCGATAAACTAGCCCCCTGTCCGCAGAGCGCGGCGCACACGACACCAAATGTTTTTCTTTAAGGAGGGGTTATGCCAACCGGTCGCGTCAAATGGTTTAGCCTAGAAAAAGGTTTTGGCTTCATTGCATCTGATGAAGGTGATGATGTTTATATTGCATCTTCTGCACTTCCAGATGGTGTTGCAACTCTAAAACCAGGAACCAAATTGGAATTTGGTGTTGCAGAAGGTCGTAAAGGTCCACAAGCGCTTTCGGTAAGAATTGTGGAAGCACCGCCATCACTTGCATCTTCTAAAGCTGGTGCAGATGATCTTGCTGTAATCATTGAAGAATCCATCAAGATGTTAGATCGCGTTGGTAATGGACTTCGTCATGGGCGTTATCCAAGTGAAGCCGAAGCTGCTCGAGTAGCTAAGGTTTTGCGCGGTATTGCGCAGGAAATCGAAGGTTAATTCCCTCTTCTTTTTGTGTAACGGATTCCAAGGAATCCCAAGAAGATTGCAAATAGACAAGCAAGTATTACCTTTGCCATTGCATTTACCAGAATTGAAATAACAAGTGCAATTGTCCAGAGAATGATTCCGGCGATTATTACTGGTACTGCGCTCTTCATGATGACTTTCTAAAGCCCACTAATAACAACTAGAAGAACCATGCCAATGAGGATTGTTAGGGTAACAATTCTGCGGAATTTGTAACTCATTTGCTCATACTATCGACAACATACTCAATTGATGCGGTAAGAGCCTTAACATCATCGGGATCAATCGCAGGGAACATACCAATACGAAGTTGATTCTTACCAAGCTTTCGATATGGCTCGGTATCGACGATGCCATTTGCGCGTAGGACCTTCGCAACCTCGAGAGCATCGATGGAATCTGCAAAGTTAATGGTGGCTACGACATTAGAGCGCATTGCAGGATCGGTAACAAATGGAGTTGTGTAATCAGTCTTTTCTGCCCAGCTATAAATAGTTTCGGCAGATTTCTTACTTCTGCCAGAAGCGAAATCTAAACCGCCATTGCTATTCATCCAATTAATTTGATCAGCAAGGAGCAGGAGAGTGACAAGTGCTGGCGTGTTATAGGTCTGATCCAATTTTGAATTTTCAATTGCAATACTTAAATCAAAGAATGCAGGAATCCATCTGCCACTTGCCTTTATCTTTTCAACGCGAGCCAAAGCGGCTGGGCTCATCAGAGCGAGCCAGAGGCCACCATCAGATGCAAAGGATTTCTGAGGTGCAAAGTAGTAAGTATCAAATTCAGATGCGGAAACTGCTAAGCCGCCAGCAGCGCTAGTTGCATCAACAACAACAAGTCCATCGCCAGCAACGCGCTTAATTGGCATTGCAACGCCAGTTGAAGTTTCATTGTGAGTGAGCGCGTAAAGATCAATTCCTGACTCAACTTTAGGTAGGGGATGTGTACCTGGTTCAGATTTAATAATCGATGGTTCCTCTAAAAACGGCGCCTCCTTTGCAGCAGATGCAAACTTTGCAGAGAATTCACCGAAGGAGAGATGCTGCGAGCGCTTCTCAATTAAGTTAAAAGTAGCGATATCCCAGAATGCAGTTGATCCACCATTTCCAAGTACCACTTCATAACCATCTGGCAGATTAAAGAGTGATTTCAAACCAGATCTAATTTCACCAACAACGTTCTTAACTGCTTTCTGGCGATGTGAAGTTCCGAGGATTGACTTACTTTTGGCAGTTAGATTTGTTAGCGCTTCATCTCTAATTTTTGATGGACCGCAACCAAAGCGACCATCACGCGGCTTTATAGAATCTGGAATTTTTATCTCGGACATAAGGCGGTAAGCCTATGGGAAGATGCGTTGGATTTTCCAATTAGTTTCTCTGGTGTATCGAATTCGATCATGGAGCCTTGAGTATCGACCTTGCCAAAATTCAATAACTGTTGGCGTAACTAAGAAACCGCCCCAATGCGGTGGGCGAGGGACTGAAGTTCCTTCTGGATATTTTGCTGAGTACTCTTTATAAAGAGCTTCGAGTTCTTCCCGTGATGTTAGAGGTTCTGATTGGTTACTAGCCCAAGCACCAATCTGACTTGACCATGGTCTAGTCGCAAAATATGAATCTGATTCCGCCGCTGAAACTTTTGAAGCGCTTCCTACAATTTTTACCTGTCGCTCCATTGGGTACCACGGAAAAAGTAGTGAAACATTGGAATTACTGGATATATCTCTTGATTTCTTTGATTGGTAATTAGTAAAGAAGGTAAAGCCAGCCTCGCTAACATCCTTCAATAAGACTGTTCTTGAGGAAGGTGCGCCATCACTTACCGTTGATAAGACCATTGCATTTGCTTCAACAACCATTGGATTGGCAGCAGCTTCGGCTAGCCAGATAGTAAATTGTTTAATCGGATTTGGATCGCTCTTATCTAAACCAATCTCGCCATAAGACTTTCGCATCTGGGAGATTGCCTCGCGGTCCATGGGTGTATCTAACGTCACTTTCCTCGTGAGAGCATCTTAGGTTGGGCGCTGGCGCCATCTATGGGCAGAATACGCGCCATGAGCGATGACTTTAAGCCCGGACTTGAAGGTGTAATTGCATTTGAATCAATCATCGCAGAGCCAGATAAAGAAGGAAGCTCGCTCCGTTATCGCGGAGTAGATATTGAAGATTTGGTTGGCAAAGTTTCATTTGGAAATGTCTGGGGACTTCTAGTTGATGATTCATTTGCACCTGGACTTCCAGTGGCAGATGCGATTTCACTTCCGGTTCATTCCGGTGATGTTCGAGTAGATGCACAATCTGCAACTGCGATGTTGTCAAAGCATTATGGAATGAAACCACTTCTTGATATTTCAGATGAGCAGGCGCGATTGGATCTAGCAAGAACTTCAACGATGGTTCTTTCGTTCGTTGCGCAATCAGCTCGCGGGAAAGAAAATCCGGTTCCGGAAAGTAAAGTCGCAGCTGGAAAAAATGTTGTTGAACAGATGATGATTCGCTGGCGCGGTGAGCCAGATCCAGATCACGTCCGAGCGATTGATGCTTACTTTGTTTCAGCTGCTGAACATGGAATGAATGCATCAACATTTACCGCAAGGGTTATCGCATCAACCGGCGCTGATGTTGCTGCTTCAATCTCTGGCGCAATTGGTGCAATGAGCGGTCCGCTTCATGGTGGCGCACCATCTCGAGTTCTTTTTATGATTGAAGAAGTTGAAAAAAGTGGCGATGCCCGCAAATATGTTAAAGATTTATTGGATAAAGGTGAGCGTTTGATGGGCTTTGGCCATCGTGTTTATCGCGCACAAGATCCACGTTCTCGCACTTTGCGTCGCACCTGCGAAGAGTTAAAGGCGCCACGTTACGAAGTTGCCAAAGCGCTAGAAGAAGCAGCGCTTGCCGAACTCCGGGAACGCCGACCAGATCGAGTTCTAGAAACAAATGTTGAATTCTGGGCAGCTGTATTGCTTGATTTTGCAGAAGTTCCTTCAAATATGTTTACACCAATGTTTACTTCAGCGCGTACTGCTGGTTGGTCGGCACATATCTTGGAGCAGAAGCGAACTGGAAGATTGATTAGACCATCTTCGCGCTATATCGGCGAAGGACCAAGAAAACCTGATGCAGTTTCAGGTTGGTCTAATATTGCAAAACTAGCTTAACGATTCAGCCAAAAAGTTAACGGTTCCTTTATCTGCCTTGACCAAGCACGTTCATTATGTGCAGCGCCTGCAAAAACGTGACTCTTAAATCGTTCTTCATCCCAGCCAAGATTGCGCATTAATTTATCTGCTTTATTTTGAAATGGTTGGTACTCGGCGTCATAACCTTTAGTTCCCCGACTCATCCAAATTCGGTGGGTTCGCTGATTTGGAAGTTTCGGAATCATCCAATCCACTAATGGGTTACCCGCCAAGGTCCAATGGGGCGATAGTGATAGCGAGGTATGAAATTCTTTTGAAAAATTTATCGCTGCATAAAGCGTGGCAAGTCCACCAAGTGAAGAACCAATCATTGCCCGATTTGCTGGCGCCACTTCTAGATTATTCTCTTTTAAAATTCTTGGAATTATTTCTTCAAAAATTTGCGCAAGATAAGAATTTGCTCGCAAATCATTCAATTCGAATTTTGCCGGCGCAACTGGTGCAACGCCATTATGAAATGGATCCTCGGGACATAGATCGCGAGCTCGTCCATGTGGATCAGATTTACTTTTGCTGTGAAAGATTGCGATGATTGCTGGCGGCTTCTCTCCTAATTCAGTTGCAACCTGAGTGGCTTTCTCTGCTAACTTCCAAGTTGAAAACTTTGTCGCCGTTTTTCGATCAAAGATATTTTGACCATCATGGGCGATTAGCAGGTGCTCACTTCGAGAAGGTGGCGCCCAATAATCAACGATTCGCTCCCCGAAACGGACTCGAACGACAGAATTGGGTAGGCCGCGAATTTGATAGCGCTTAATCTCCTCCATGGTGGTTGAATCTTGCCATGGCTAAGCGTTCGATTTTTTGGTTCCGTCGCGACCTTCGGCTATCTGATAACCCTGCGCTCTTAGCTGCTCTTGATGATGCCGATGAAGTAATCCCACTTTTTATTATGGATGATGAGATTGCAGAGCGCGCCGGTGCACATCGTCGTGCTTATCTTGCCGCTTCATTAAAGGAGCTAGATAAATCTCTATCTGGCGCGCTTCATGTTATCTCTGGCGATCCAGTGGAAATCTTTTCTAATCTAAAGAAGAAATATGGAGTTGAAAGTATTCATTCAGCTTTTCCTTATGCACCTTATGGAAATAATTTAGATGAAAAGTTGAGGAATGCTGGCATTACTCTCACACAACTTGGTAGCGGTTATGCCGTCGCCCCTGGCAGAGTTTTAAAAGATGATGGAACTCCGTACAAGGTTTACACACCTTTCTATCGTGCTTGGAGCGCACATGGTTGGCGCAAACCCGTTGCAGCGCCAAAGAATCCAAATTGGGTAGCACCGACAAAATCTGAGAAAAATTTACCGAATTGGGATAAGAGTGAAGGTTTGGAATTGCAGAGCGCGGGCGAAGTTGCTGCGCTTAATAGATTTAAAGATTTTATGAAGCGCGCTGCTGATGATTACGGTGATGCGCGAAATATTCCTGGAGTTGAAGGAACTAGCCGGATGAGCCCCCATCTTCGCTGGGGCGAGATTCACCCGCGAACAATTCTGGCAGCGCTAGGTCAGAAAAAAGGACATGAGGTCTATCGAAAAGAGATTGCTTGGCGCGAGTTCTACGCAGATGTTCTCCATAATAATCCTCATACCTCACGTGATTATTACGATATTAAATTTAAGAAGATGCGTTATGAGAAACCCGGTAAGAAATTTACTGCTTGGTGTGAAGGCAAAACCGGATATCCATTTGTTGATGCTGCAATGCGTCAATTAGTAAGCGAAGGTTGGATGCATAATCGAACTCGAATGGTTGTCGCCTCATTTTTAGTTAAAGATCTTCATATTGAATGGCAACATGGTGCAAATTTCTTTATGAAGTACTTAATTGATAATGATGTGGCATCTAATTCACATGGTTGGCAGTGGACTGCGGGGTGTGGCACAGATGCTTCACCTTATTACCGAGTCTTTAATCCAATTGAGCAGGGAAGACGCTTTGATCCAGAGGGCGTATATATAAAGCGTTACATTCCAGAGTTAGCTCATCTAAGTGGCGATGATATTCATGAGCCATGGAGCGTAATTGGTGGTTTAGATAATGGTTACCCAGAGCCGATCGTCGATCACGCCAAGGAGAGATTAGATTCCTTGGCGCGACTCGAAGAGATTAAAGCTGCTAAACCAATAAAGCCCGGCGCTTAAACCAAGAAGTTTGTGAATTGCCAAGGATCGCTCTTGTCGACCTTCTTATCATTCCAACCTTCAAATAGATCGCGTCGATTCTTTAACGGATCCCAATCGGCTGCTTCTGAATGAATTCCGCCCCAATACTTTTCGGCATAACTAAGCACTTCACGCCAAGGCAGATCATCAGGAACTAATAAACCAGAATTTGGATTCTTCATCGCCCATGCAACTGCGGCATAGACTGCAGAAGAAACTTGAACAGTAGTTGCTGATTGTCCTGGAATTAATTTGCGGGAATCTTCAATGCTTAAAAGCGAACCAGTCCACCACGAACGATAAGGATGGCCCATAAGCAGTACGCCAAGTCGATCATCGCCACCGGTAATTTCATCATTCATGATTCGTTGATTTTTATGGAGCTCCCAATTGAGCATCTCGAGTTCTTTCATGGAAACGATTGCTTCATTCGATGGGCAGTATGCGTAATGCACAGTTGGGCGGTAGATGGTCTTGCCATCTTTAGCTACCGATAAATGATCTGAGATCGTAAATGCTTCGCCATGTCGGATAACCATTCCTTGAATTTCAAAGTTTGGCACCCAGGAACGAACCCAGGTTGTTGCACCTGGTTGCGCAATGGCAATCTGATTCTTTGGACCCGATGGATGTTCGTAGCCATTTGCTGGCAAAGTTTTTTCATGTGTACCCCAACCAAGTTCTGCTGGTGCTACACCTTCTTCATAGAAGCCTTCTACCGACCAAGTATTAACAAACTCGCCCCATTGCTTAGGTTTATTTGTTACTTGAGTATCGCGCTCTGAAATATGAATAACTTTTACACCCAGTAGATGTGAAAGATCGTTGTAACGCTCATCAGTTAGAGCGGCTTCAACATCCTTTCCAACTTTTCCATCAGATAAACCTCGAGTTGCGATATCTACGAGTGCTTTCTTAACTAGATGTGAAACTAAACCAGGATTTGCACCATGTTCAACAATTGCAGTGGCGCCAGTCTTGGTCCATCTTGATTTCATATCGCGCATCCGCATGTGGCGGTAATAAAGAGTTCGCTCTAGTGGATGTTTATTAGATCCACCTTCATATGGATCCCATTCTTCAACGGAAGTATTTAGATATAGAACGCCATGGTCGTGACACCATTGCAAAATTGTGTTGGCATCAATATTCCACGCCAGGTCTAATAGAAAATCACCGGCGGAGAGATATTTTGATAATTGGGCATCGAGATTGCCCTGAGTTATTTGATCTTGGACGTAAGTTGCGCCTTGATCAAGGGCAGACTTAACGCGGGCGCGATTATCGCGCTGATCCATAATGGTTATTTGTTTTGCATCAACTAGATGTTCGATAAGAAGTGGTAACACTGATTGGGAGACCGAGCCGGCTCCGAGAATTAAAACTTTATTGGTAAAGCGTGTAGTCAATTAGGACCTCCTGTTATTGCGGAGAGAATCTCACCTCGTTTGAATTGGTATTCGGACGGCGTGAAGCATAAGTCCTTTGACCCTCAACTCCTAATCGAATCCCGCCAAGTTGCGATGCCTTTTTGCGAGCGCTTAGCTAAATACATCGCCTCATCGGCTCTCCGAAGTAAGTTCACTTGGGGATTTTCTGGCTCACAACGCGCTTCACCGATCGAAACACTTAACTTGATTTCATTTCCAGAAATTTTAAATGGGTAAGAGAGCGTGGCATGAAGGGCGATTGCCACCTCATCTCCTTCATCGCCAGGAATTAGCGCTCCAAATTCATCGCCGCCTAGGCGAGCCAACAAGCCATTACGTGGCATTACCCGATTGAAGCGTTGGGCAACCTGGTGAAGTAATTGATCGCCGATTTCATGTCCGAGTTGATCATTAACTGGCTTGAAACCATCAAGATCGAGAATCAATAGCGAGCCGGGAGCTTTTATGAAGTTCTCGTACTCGGTTATAAATCTTCTCCGGTTGGCAAGGCCGGTTAGTTCATCCGTTCTTGCCAAGATTCGCTCATCACTCATCTTCTTGGCATCTCCCGTGGCTACTGTCATGCGAAGAAATGCCAATGCAATAGTGGCAAAAGCAGGAATTAAAACAAAGGTTGGAAAGTAACTAGGACGTAGAACTGAGATTGCCAAAACCAGAGAGCTGGCAATTAAGGCGAGCGATACCGCGACTGGATTGAAATTTCGTGGCCGGTTCGATTCATCTGCAGGAAAGCGATAGCCCAATCCGATCAGGATAAAGCCAACTAGCCATCCTGAATCTGTCAAAGCGCCAAATTGATAAGTTCCATTCTCACTTGCCCATAGGTAATAAAAATCGCTAATTGTGTAAATCAAAACACCTAAGAGAATAAAAAGATTTCGATAAATTAGATGTTGCAGCAATATTATGGAGAAGACTGTAAGCAGTAATACTAAATCACCAATCGGATAGATAATTGCCAAGAAAACTTCAAATTCGCTCCCAACGATTTGTTCGCCCGCAGGCTTTAGGGCAAAGGTTGATAGAAGTGTTGTGCCACTTAGCGCGATAACCAGAGTATCTATCAACTCAAGGGCATGGCTTTTCTCTTGGTGACGGAGTGCTCGAATTAAGCCAAAGAGAGCAAAGGGATAGAAGAGTGAATAGAAAGTCTCGGAGATTATGGTCATCTCCGTTGCAAAGAATGAATCGATTGAAGATGTGACCGAGCCAATTCCCCAAGAGAATAAGGCAGCGGCAAAGCCACGTCGCCCCCACTGATCATCCGGATTAGCGGCAAGAAGTACAGAAAGAATCACTGCTAAAAGGACTAAGTTGTAGAGAATTAGCTCGCTCCACCAGATTGGTGGATTAAATGCGCGGTACCCAAGATAAATTGTGAGAGTAAGCAGCGGAAAGAAACGCACCCTTGAGAATAACGATTTCTAGAAATTACTAAGTAATTTTTGCCTAAAAAGTGTGGATGATAAGGGTCTTGCTTTGATTAATGAATGATGCTAAAACTTAGCGTTGTTTCTTACGTGCGCCCATTCCTGCTTTACGAACCAAAGATCGCGGCGAGATATCAATGATAGTTTTCAAAATTTTATATTGAATCCCAGGAATTGAGAGCGCCTTGCCTGCATTTGCTGATTTCCAAGCTGCAGCTACGACAGCCTTTGAATCGAGCCACATAAAGTTTGGCAAGGCAGACATCTTCATCTTCCCCCTTTGGTGAAACTCAGTCCGAGTAAAACCTGGGCAGAGTGCATGAACTTTCACATTTGTACCTTTAAGTTCGGTATGAAGAGATTCGCTCATAACAGTTAGAAAAGATTTAGCTGCGCTATAGCTACCACCAGCAATCCAGCCAGCAACGCTTGAAACATTAATGATGATTCCATTGTTCCGCTCCTTCATGGCAGGAAGGGCAGCATGCATAAATCTAAGTGGCGCGCGAACCAATACATCTAAAAGATCGTTCTCAGATTGGCGATTACTAACTAGAAAACTAGAGTTGATTCCAAATCCTGCATTGTTAATTAAGACATCAATGGGTCGACTGCGATTTTCAATCCGAAGTTCGACTTTATGAATACCTTCCTGGGTTGCAAGATCTGCCTTAAGAACTTCGACAGCAACATTGAATTTCTCACGCCAATTCTTGGCGCGCTCTTCTAAGCGCACTTGATCTCTGGCAACAATCACTAAATCATGGCCTTTTTCGGCAAGAAATTCGGCGAAAGTTTCACCGATACCTGCAGATGCGCCAGTAATTAGGGCGATCGGGTTAGGCATTACTTAACAATACCGGCAGTTGATTCCTCACGGATATGCCAGGCGGTTCCGTACTCCTCCATCAATTTTAAGAAAGGTTTTGGATCGAACCATTCTGGGCCATTAACACCGAGCGGTTTCCAATCACCGCGATGAATTAGCTCCATTGCGATAACTGGATTTACTGCGGTCTGCCAGACAACTGCTTGATCGCCATACTCCTTCATCGACCATTCGTTATCGACAACGTTGTAGATGTAGACAGCTTTTGGTTCGCCTTTCTTATCTAAACCTTTCACCAAAGCTCCTGCGCAAGTCTTACCTTTCATTCGCGCACCAAGCGTTGCTGGGTCAGGAAGTGATGCAGCGAGGAGATCGCGCGGTGCAACAGATACACCTTGCACATCAACATTCTCTTTCCGGTCCATACCAAGCATGTTGATTGTTTTTAAGATCTGAATAAATTCAGCGCCAAGTCCATATTTGAAGTTAACTTTTTTGGCATCAATCTTCTGTGGAATTAGCACAACCTCTTCGTGCTCAACGTTTACACATTCAACGGGACCAATTCCTTCAGGGAAATCAAAGGTTTCTAATTCGCTAAATGGTTCAGTTGTAAACCAACCGCGACCATCTTCCCAAACAAGTGGGGGATTGAGACATTCTTCGATTGTGGTCCAAATTGAGAATGAAGGAGCGAAATCAGCACCTTCTACTCTTAAGTTTGAGCCATCTAGAACGGTGATTGAGTCGATACGACTAAACATCTCATCATCGGCATATTTTGCGAAGATATCGCTCATTCCAGGCTCTACGCCCATGCCAACGAGCGCAAAAATCTTTCGTTCTTCCCAGTTCCAATCACGCGCAAACTGTTCATCGCCAAGCTTTACACCGGTTTCGCGATGTGGGTAATGCGGATGTGGGCGGGATAGTGACATCGCCATATCAATGTAATTTGTATTTTCAATTTCGCATGCCAAGAAGATTGGCATGACAAATCGAGGATCAACTGCATTAATGACAACATCAGGATCGGCTTTACGAATTAATTCGCGGAGATCTTCTAGTTCTGCAGCATTTACCTGCGCAGCTGAAAACCGCGGATCTTTAACTCTATGGACAGCCTCTTGTGCACGTGCCAGGGTTCGATCAGCGACGACCACTGAAGTTAAGAAAGACCTTCGTGATGCAATGTTAAGAATCGCTCTACCGACTCCACCAGCACCTATAACTAGCGCTTTCATGGTGAAAATCAACTCCAAACGAGATTCGACGCGTAGTTTAACTTAACAAATTACATTAAGCAATTCCCCGTTGGATTACGCTCACTTATCATTAGATAATTCACATGCAATTTTAAGTCCTTGTAGCTCAGTGGATAGAGCAACCGCCTCCTAAGCGGTAGGTCGCCGGTTCAACTCCGGCCAAGGACAC
>CAZCQR010000028.1:5860-11095 GCA_964500885.1 uncultured Clavibacter sp. | reverse complement strand
GTCTTTATAAATAATGAAGATATGGCCCCAGCAAAGCTACTTGGTTTTGCTTTTATCTGGAGCGCTTTGGCTTTCTTAAGCCGAGACTTGATTAAATCAAACCGTGCGATCGACGATGGCGTCGCAAAGGCTCTCTAAAGCAGCTTTCGCGCTATTTGCTGGCAGTGGCTGCAGAATTTCTTTAGCTTCTCGGGCAAGGTTATGTAAGTAATTTTTGGCATCCTTAAGTGCCTGATGTCCACGTAGTTCAGAAATAACCGAAGCAACTTCATTATCAGGGACAGGTTTACTTAGCTTCTCTCGCAGCGCAGCATCTTTTGAATCAGTTGATTTCATAATCTGTAATGTAACCAGCGTTGGAACGCCTTCCTTTAAATCTGTGCCAGGGGTTTTGCCTGATTGATTGGAATCACTTGCGATATCGATAACATCATCAGCAAGTTGGAATGCAATTCCGATCTTCTCGCCAAAGTTAGTCAGAATCTCGGTAACTTCTTGAGAAGCTCCACCAAAGAGCGCACCAAATCGTGCACTCGTTGCAATAAGTGAACCGGTTTTCTCGGTAACAACTCGAAGGTAATGTTCTAGTGGATCGCCTCCAGCTTTAGGGCCTTGAGTTTCTTCGATCTGGCCAATCACTAGTCGTTCGAATGTTTTTGCTTGTAATCGAACGGCTTCTGGACCTAAATCAGCAAGGAGATCTGAGGCTTTTGAAAATAGATAATCGCCAGTAAGAATTGCAACGGTATTTCCCCAACGGGAATTGGCACTTGGTACGCCTCGGCGAAGTGGCGCTTCATCCATCACATCATCGTGATACAAAGTCGCAACATGGGTTAGCTCGCAGACAACGGCAGATTCAATAACTTTTTGATTTGGACCGGTACCGAAATATGAAGCAAGAATCGTCAACATAGGACGGAATCGTTTTCCGCCGGCTTCTACCAAGTGGCGTGACGTCTCTACAACAAGTGGGTAATCGCCTTTGATGTGTGAGGCTAAGAGCTCTTCGACTTCGTTTAGTCCGCGCTCAATTTCTGCGGCTAATTTACTTTCGACTCCAGGAATACCTAGGCTCATCAGCGCACAAAGATTGGTGTAATCGCATCAAGAATTGGTGTTGGGTAGATACCAAGAAGCAAGGTACCAATCGCAGCAATCCAGATTACGGTGATAGTAAATTTTGTAGGAATTACTACAGAGACTGAATCGCTCTCTGGATCTGCAAAGAACATCATCACAATTACGCGGATATAGAAGAAAGCGGCAATAGCGCTGGAGAGAACGCCGACTACGACAACAGCGATATTTCCATTCTCATAAGCGGCGCTAAAGATTGTGAACTTTCCTATAAATCCTGCAGTCAATGGGATACCTGCGAATGAAAGTAAGAATAGGGAGAAGATAGTTGCAATTAGTGGGGAACGCTTTGCTAAACCAACCCAACGATTTAAATCAGTTACTTCACCTGCAGCATCACGAACTAAGCTCACAAGTGCAAATGCGCCAAGAGTAGTCAAGCCATAGCTTGCAAGATAGAAGAGCGATGCCGTGATTCCACTCTGATTTAGCGCCAAAATTCCGGTTAGTAAGAAACCGGCATGTGCGATTGATGAGTAAGCCAACATACGCTTTACATCGCGCTGTGCAATTGCAATTAGCGAACCAACAAGCATCGTCACAATTGCAATAGCGGTAATCAATGGTCGCCAGCTCCAAACAGCGCCAGAGATTGCTGTATAAAAGATTCGAAGTAATGCGCCAAATGCGGCAACTTTCGTTGCTGCTGCCATAAAGGCAGTTACTGCAGTTGGTGCACCTTGATAAACATCTGGTGTCCAGGCATGGAATGGAACAGCTCCGACTTTAAATAAGAGACCAACGCTCAGCGCGGCGATTCCAATTAGTAAGAAGATGTCATTGCCGGGGCCTGATGAAATTAAATTGTGAATTCCTTCTAGTGAAACAGTGCCGGCATATCCATACAAAAAGGCAGAGCCGAAGAGGAAGAATGCTGATGAATACGCGCCAAGTAAGAAATATTTAAGCGCGGCTTCTTGCGATAACAATCTGCGGCGCCGGGAAAGTCCAGCCATTAGATAAAGCGGCAATGAGAGAACTTCGAGCGCAATAAATAGAGTAATTAAATCGCTTGCTGCTGGAAAGAGCATCATGCCACCAACCGCAAAGAGAGTTAGTGGATAGATCTCGGTCTGAGTTTTGCCGACTTTGATAGCGCTCGCTTCTTCTGATGATCCTGGAATCGCAGAAGCTTGCGGTGCAAATTGTTCGAGATCGGCAATTAAAAGAAGACCTAGGAATGCAAAGACCAGAATTGTGCCCTGCATAAATAGGACTGGACCATCAATAATTACCGAATCCATTGCCGCAGTCGCAGTTTGCGTGCCACGCAGTGAGAGAACTTGTGAGAAAGAGAGAATTGTTGCGCCAAGTGCAATGGCAAGTTGCAGTGGCCCACGAAGTTTTGCCGAGACAAATGCTTCAACAATTACGCCAATAATTGCAGCTGCAAATATGATGAGCATCGGCGCCAGTGCACTGTATTCAAGGTTTGGCGGGGTGAATGACATTACTTATCTCCTACCGCTGGCGCTGGATCAGTAAAACCAACCTTGGTAATTGTTGCCTCTGCTGCTGGATTAATTACATCAAGCGCTGGTTTTGGATAGAAACCAAGGAAGATAATTAGTGCAATAACTGGTGCAATCGCAATAATCTCGCGACGATTTAAATCTGGAAGATTCTCATTGCCATTTGTAATTGGACCATGAAGCGCTTTCTGAACTGGAATCAAGATATAAAGCGCTGCCAAGATAATTCCGATGGTTCCAATAACGGCGGCAACTGGATAACGAGTATATGTACCGACCAGCACTAGGAATTCACTTACAAAGCTTGATAGGCCTGGTAGCGCCAGCGAAGACATTCCTGCAATAAAGAATGACCAAGCCAGAATTGGTGTGACCCGTTGTAGGCCACCGAAATCAGCAATCGTTGAAGATTTACGTCGCGAGATCATCCAACCTGCGGTCATAAAGAGCGCTGCTGTCGAGAATCCATGGTTCAACATATAAAGCGTTGCACCAGCATTTCCTTGGGTAGTCATCGCAAAGATACCCATTGTGATAAATCCAAAGTGGGAAATCGAAGTAAATGCAATTAGACCTTTAATATCTCGCTGTCCAATCGCCAAGATGGCACCATAAATAATGCTAATTACTGAGAGTGTAATTATGAGCGGAGTAAATGTTCGCGTTGCCTCTGGGAAGAGTTCGGCGCAATAACGAATCATGCCGAAAGTTCCGACTTTATCTAGAACGCCAAGAAGCAGAATTGATGTACCAGGCGTTGCAGATTTTGCAGCATCCGGTAACCAAGTATGAAGCGGCCAGAGCGGCGCTTTAATTGCAAAGGCGATAAAGAAGCCAAGGAATAAGAAGTTCTGAGTTAGCGAATCAATCTGCAGCGTTGCCAGAGCTTCGATATCAAAAGTTCTACCGATTTGATTACTTGAGATTACATAGATTCCAATAATCGATGCGAGCATCAATAATCCACCGAAGAGGCTGTAGAGCAAGAATTTAACGGCAGCCGCTTGGCGCGCACCTGTGCCAAATCCACCAATTAAGAAATAGACCGGCACCAGCATCGCCTCAAAGAAGATGTAGAACAAGAAGAGATCTGTTGCAGCAAAGACGCCGATCATCATCGTCTCTAAAACGAGAATCAAAATGTAGAAAGTCTTCAGGCTAAATCTTCCGCCTTCACCTTCATGCCAACCGGCGATGATTACAACTGGAACCAAGATTGTGGAGAGCAGAATCAAAATTAGCGCTATGCCATCGATTCCCAATTGGAAATTGATTCCAAGAGCTGGAATCCAAGAATATTTCTCAACGAATTGAAAGCCAGGGCGATCCAATTCAAAATTAAGCGCAATCAAAATCGTTGCAGCAAGAGTTACTAAGGAAGTAAGAAGCGCAATCCGCTTAACGAGTTCACCTTGATTATTTTTAAAAGTGGAGAGCAAGAGCGCGCCAAGTAATGGCAGGGCGCCGACTAATGTAAGTGTCATAGCGTTACCACCCAGATACCAGCGATAATCAAGAGCGCTCCGATCAGAATTAATAGGGCGTAATTTCGCACATAACCAGTCTGCAATTTACGTAGCCCGCGTGCGCTGCCAATTGCAGATAGCGCCACACCGCGAACCGCGCCATCGATAACTTTCTCATCGGTGGCAAGCAAGGTATTTGTTACAGATTGACCAGGGCGCATAAATAGGAATTCATTTGCATCATCTTGCAATAGATCACGGCGTGCCAATCTGGTCCAAATTGAGACTTTACTTGGTGCTTCTGCGGCAAGTTCACCGCGATACTTCGAGAGCGCAATCAATACGCCGATAACTACAGCAGCAATCGCCATTGAAGTAATTGCAATCGGTGGCAAGAACTCTTCATGTTCATGATGATGTTTATCAACGACCGGCGCCAGCCATTCCACAATCGCTTTACCGCTATATAGAAGATATCCGGATGCAACCGAACCAATTGCAAGTACCGCCATCGGTGCCCACATTAAGAATGGGGATTCATGTGGATGTGCATCGCTTGCCCAGCGCTTATTGCCAGCAAAGGTCATCAACATAACTCGAGTCATATAGAACGCAGTGATAATTGCGCCAAGAAGTGCAGCGCCACCAAAGAGAATTCCCTTTGCACCGCCAGCATTAAATGCAGTTTCAATAATTTTATCTTTGGAGTAGAAACCAGCAAATGGCGGAACGCCAATGATTGCTAAATAACCTAAGCCAAAGGTAATTGCTGTTATCGGCATGAATTTTGCTAAGCCACCATACCTTCGCATATTTACTTCATCATTCATGCCATGCATAACTGATCCGGCGCCTAGGAACATGCCAGCTTTAAAGAAACCGTGAGTGAGCAAGTGCATGATTGCAAATGCATAACCTGCCGGACCAAAACCAGTTGCCAAAATCATGTAACCGATCTGAGACATTGTCGATGCGGCAAGCGCCTTCTTAATATCATCTTTAGCGGTACCAACAATTGCGCCAAAGAGCAGCGTAATTGCACCGATAATCACAACAGCAAGTTGTGCATCTGGTGCGTTATCAAAGATGAAATTAGAACGAGTAATTAGGTAAACACCTGCGGTAACCATCGTTGCGGCGTGAATCAGCGCTGATAC
>CAZCQR010000028.1:0-5760 GCA_964500885.1 uncultured Clavibacter sp. | reverse complement strand
TGATGTATTCATTATCGGCTCAACAAACTTGCATCATCAACTGATGCAGATCGACGGGATCGATAGATAGTGACGATGATTGCCAATCCCACAACAACTTCGCAGGCCGCAACAACCATTGTAAAGAATGCCATTACCTGACCTTGGAGGTTGCCAGTCATATTGGCAAAAGTTACAAACGCCAGGTTTGCTGCATTTAACATCAACTCGATGCACATGAATACGACGATTGCATTGCGACGGACTACAACGCCGACTGCACCAATCGAGAAAAGAATTGCAGAGAGATAAAGGTAATTAGTTGGATTCACTTTTCTTCCTCATCTACTTTAGGAAGTGCATCCAATGAATATTCTTTTATCTCTTGGACATCGCCACGTTCTGATAGAACGCTAGAAATTGAGAGATCTGATGGCTTGCCATCAGGAAGTAGCGCCGGCATATCTACTGCGTTATTACGTGCAAAAACACCTGATCCAGGTAGCCCAGCCGCGGTACCGATTGATGCGCCACGGAATCTTGTTGCAGAGCGGACGCGCTGAGAAAGTTTTGCCTCTGGACTCTTCTGAGTATGAGCTAGCACCATCGCGCCAAGTGCTGCCGTGATTAGAAGTGCAGAGATAACTTCAAAGCCCCAGACATATTGGCTGAATAAGAGTTTGGCTAGTCCTTCAACATTTCCATTGGCATTGGCTGCGCGCAATCCAATTGGCTCTTGACCAAATTCCGCACGAGCAATTAGCGAGGTAATTGCAGCGGCGAATGCAAGCGAAGTAGTAATTGCAACACCACGTAGCCCCTTAATATTTTCAACTAATGAATCTGATGAATCAACACCAACGAGCATCAGAATAAATAGGAAGAGCATCATGACCGCACCTGTGTAGACAACAATCTGCACGATGCCAAGGAATGGCGCATCTTGAATTAAATAGAAGACTGCAAGTGAGATCATCACAAATGCCAGAAGGATTGCAGAGTGCATCGCCTTCTTAACAAAGAGCATGCCGAGCGCTGCTAAAACAGTTAACGGCGCTAAGAGCCAGAAAAGTATTGATTCGCCGGTCACTTATTAACCTCTTGCGATGGATGCGCTTCCTTAATCTCACCACGGTAGTAGCTGTGGTGATCTGCACCTGGATACATCGGATGTGGTGGCATCAACATTCCTTGGCGTAACGGTGCGAGCAAATCTTCTTTCTCCCAAATCAATTTTTCGCGCTTATCATCAGCAATCTCATATTCATTTGTCATTGTTAGCGCGCGAGTTGGGCAAGCTTCGATGCAGAGTCCGCAGAAAATACAACGGAGATAATTAATCTGATAAACCTTGGCATGACGTTCGCCAGGAGAGACTTGATTTCCTTCGCTGTTATTTTCACCTTCAACATAAATTGCATCGGCAGGGCATGCCCAAGCGCATAACTCGCATCCAATACATTTCTCTAATCCATCTTCATATCTATTTAATTGATGGCGGCCATGGAAACGAGGTTGGGTCTCTGGTTTAACCTCTGGATATTCAATTGTTAGCGGTTTCTTAAACATCGTAGAGAAAGTGACCCAGAAGCCTTTTAACTGCTTGAAAAATGGCGATGCGCTCTGACCGCTTGCGGGAACGCTCTGCGCAGCAGCCTTTTCGATCGCATCAGAGCGCTTTGGTTCTAATTCGCTCATTGCTTACTCTCCACTTCTGCTCGCTTTGGAATCTCGGGAACTGGGAATGATGGCGCTGGGAGATCAGGAAGATATTGCGCTTGCGCTTCCGCGCGCTTCTTACTTGATTCATAAACCGAAGTAGCAATTAAAACGCCAAGAACAACTGCGCCAACAAAGCTCGCCATTACATATTGTGATGCGCCTTCTTGAGTCATCAAACGAAGCGTTGCAACTACCAAGATCCATGCAATATTTGCTGGAATCAAAACTTTCCAACCAAATTTCATAAATTGGTCGTAACGAAGTCTTGGCAAGGTTCCGCGCAACCAGACAAAGAGGAAGAAGAATAGAAATACCTTGACCATAAACCAGATAAAGGTAAACCAACCACCGAGCCAGCTCTCAGTAAATCCAAGTCCAGGCGGAGCTGTTGGGCCACCAAGGAATAGCGTGGTTGCTAACGCTGAAACACCGATGATATTTACATATTCAGCAAGGAAGAAGAGTGCAAACTTCAGAGATGAATATTCGGTATGGAAACCGCCAACTAATTCGCCTTCTGCTTCAGCTAAATCAAATGGTGCACGATTTGTTTCGCCAACCATAGAAATTACATAGATAACAAATGATGGGAAGAGCACAACGGCATTCCACCATTGCGCTTGTGCCGCAACAATTGAACTAGTTGACATTGATCCGGCATACATAAAGACGGCAACAAACGAGAGCCCCATTGCAATTTCATAAGAGATAACTTGTGCGCTAGAACGAAGGCCGCCAAGTAATGGATAAGTTGAACCAGAAGACCAACCAGCAAGCACAATTCCATAAACACCAACTGAAGCTGCGGCCAGAATATAAAGAACTCCAACCGGCAGATCAGTTAATTGCATAACGGTCTCTTCGCCGAAGAAGAGAACAGTTCCAGTCATTGGAATAACCGCAAAGGCTAAAAAGCAGGTAGAAGCGCTGATTATTGGGGCAAGAATAAAGACAACTCGATCAGCTGCTTTTGGAATCAAATCCTCTTTTAACGCCAACTTAACGCCATCGGCTAACCCTTGAAGTAAACCAAATGGACCAACGCGATTTGGACCAACGCGAAGTTGCATACGAGCCACAATTCTTCGCTCACCCCAAATTGCCATCAAAGTTAAGAGAACGCAGAGAACAAAGATCAATAAACCTTTTACTGCAACAATCCATAGTGGATCATCAAGAAGAATGCTTCCGTATTCGGTCATGCTCTCACCACCGTAACCGGGCCAGATGCAATTCCTAGAGTTGCAATTACCTTGCTCTCCTTAGAGTTGCGAGGTAACCAGATTGAACTCTCTTCAATTTCAGCGATCTGGGTAGGCAATGTAATTGCACCGTTCTTAGTCGAAACTCGAATCAAATCGCCATCCGTAACGCCAAGTTTTCTTGCTCGACTTGCTGAAATAACCGCAACGGATGGATGTGCTGTCCCCGCTAGATTTTCTTCGCCATCTTGTAGCGAACCAGCATCAAGAAGTAAGCGCCAAGATGAAAGAAGCGCTTCATCACCAGATGCAGAAACTTTTCCGGCAGCAACTGGATTAAAACCAACGCCCTTATCCCAATTTCCAAGTGAGGAAAACTCGTTAGCTGCAGCAGCAACTGTTGGAAGTTTAATTGGTGTTCCCATCTCATCTGCCAACATAGAAAGAATTCTTAAATCACTTCGATTTAGCGAATCAACCGCAGCTTCAAAGCTACGAGCTCGACCTTCCCAATTAACAAAGCTGCCACTCTTTTCTGCGACTGCTGCAACTGGAAGGACTACATTTGCAATATCAGTAATTGCGCTCTTTCGGATTTCTAGAGAAACTACAAATGCCTTAACTAATCCATCATGTAAATGGGCAGAGATATCAAGTGGATCAACACCGCCAACCAATACCGCTTCAATGTCGCCACTGTGTAAACCATTTAAGATTTCATTGGTATCTCGACCAAGATTTGTCGGAAGAGTTGAAACTCCCCACGCTGTCTGTAGATCAACTCGTGCACTTGCATCGCTAACTGGGCGACCGCCAGGAAGAAGATTTCCAATTGCGCCAGCTTCAAGTGCGCCACGCTCTCCAGCGCGACGTGGAATCCACGCTAATTTCGCACCGCTTCGCTCTGCTAACGCTGCAACTGCAGATAACGCCCCGGTTGATTCGGCAAGGCGTTCGCCAACCAAAATTACTGATTTATTTGTTAGCCCAGATATCTCTGCAATTGCACCTGCTTCATTACCGGCAGCAGTTGCAATTAACTTTGCGGCTAACTTTTCGCTACCTCGTGATGCAAATGGTGCGATTGTTGAAATTGCTAGGCCACGCTTTCTTACCTGCTTATATAGACGTAAGAAAACTATTGGAGATTCTTCTTCTGGTTCGAAACCTGCAAGTAATACCTGATCTGCGCGATCAATATCTTTGTAAGTAACTTCCTTACCAACTACAAAGCTGGCAAGAAAATCACGTTCCTCTTTACTCGAGATCCGAGCACGGAAATCAATATCGTTTGTACCAAGTGCGACGCGGGCAAACTTTGCATATCCATATGCATCTTCAAGTGTTGCGCGACCACCAACAAGTACGGCAGTGCGATTTGCTTCCAATCCGGCAGCAGCAACTTTTAGCGCCTCTGGCCAGGATGCTTCTCGTAATTCACCGTTTTCGTCACGAACTAGCGGTGTAGTGATTCTGTCTTTCTGAGTTACATACTTAAATGCCCAGCGACCTTTATCGCAATTCCACTCTTCATTTACTGATGCATCATCGCCTGCAAGTCGGCGCAAAGTTTTACCGCGACGTACATCAGTGCGCATATCGCAACCAGATGCGCAGTGTTCGCAAGCTGATGGCGTAGAAACTAAATCAAATGGTCGTGCTCGGAATCGATAGGAAGCACCAGTAAGGGCACCTACTGGACAGATCTGCACCGTATTTCCAGAGAAATAAGATTCAAATGGATCGTTCTCATAAATACCAACTTGTTGAAGCGCGCCACGTTCATTCAAAGTAATAAATGGATCGCCGGCAATCTGCTCTGAGAATCGAGTACAACGGGCACAGAGAATGCAGCGCTCTCGATCCAATAAAACCTGAGATGAAATATTGATTGGTTTTTCAAAGGTTCGCTTATACCCCTCATATCTTGACTCACCGCGACCATTACTCATTGCCTGGTTTTGTAGCGGGCATTCGCCGCCTTTATCGCAGACTGGGCAATCAAGCGGGTGATTAATAAGTAGTAGCTCCATAATTCCCTGTTGCGCTTTATCGGCAACTGGTGAAGTTAATTGGGTATTTACCACCATCCCTGGTTCAACTGGAATGGTGCATGATGCTTGTGGCTTTGGAAACTTTCTACCATTTATCTCAATCTCAACTAAACATTGGCGACATGCGCCTACTGGATCAAGTAATGGGTGATCGCAGAAACGCGGAATTTGAATTCCTAATTTTTCAGCGGCACGAATTACCAAAGTTCCCTTTGGAACTGTAACTTCGAAACCATCGATAGTTACGGTGATCAATTCAGTTTCTGTTGAAATCTCTTGTGTGCTCATTGACGCTCCGCCAAATCAAAGAGAGTTGATTTTGCTGGGTCAAATGGACAGCCACCTTGCTTTAGGTGCTCTAGATATTCATCGCGGAAATACTTGATGGAAGAGATGATTGGGCTTGCCGCACCATCTGCGAGTGCGCAGAAAGAACGACCTGCGATGTTGTCACAGAGATCTAGCAACTTATCTAGATCTTTTGCTTCACCTTTACCGTTTTCAAGATCTTCGAGAATCTGGACCAACCACCAAGTTCCTTCACGGCATGGGGTGCACTTTCCGCAAGATTCATGTTTATAGAACTCGGTCCAACGCAGAACTGCACGGACGATGCATACGGTCTCATCAAAGATCTGAAGCGCTTTTGTGCCAAGCATTGAGCCAGCAGCAGCTACTCCTTCATAATCAAGTGGTGTATCTAAATGTGCATCAGTAAATAGCGGCGTTGATGATCCACCTGGTGTCCAGAACTTTAATTTATGGCCATTGCGAATTCCGCCAGCCATCTCAATTAATTCGCG
>CAZCQR010000027.1:9400-11332 GCA_964500885.1 uncultured Clavibacter sp. | reverse complement strand
AACTTTTCCGAGCGCGTAAGTATCTCTCAGTGACTCGCAAGATGCCAAATCGGAGCCTATTTTGGCTGCCAACCGCTCAAACCCGACCATCGAGGATCGGCTTTCTCATGCGCATGCCCTGGCTCTAAGAGCTCTAGTTTCTCACCACATTCACTACAAAGACCTTTGCAATCTGGCTTGCAGAGAGGATTGATAGGCATCGCAAGCACAATCGCATCTCTAATTGGAGTTTCGATATCCGCAAAATCTCCATCCATTACAAATAAGTCATCTTCACTCTCTTCAATGCGACTCTCATAGAAGAAAAGCTCTTGGAACTTCTGATCAATATCTTCAGAAATCTTCTCAAGACAACGTCCACATTCTCCAATTGCATGACTTTTCACTCTTCCAGAAATAAGTACGCCATCTGCTACTGATTCGGCCTGAAAATCTATCTGGAGAGTTGTTCCAGTTGGAATCTCAAGCAAGGGATTCCCGATGGCTTCCGGTGCAGGAAAATTTAAACTATAGCTTCGATGCTCGCCGGCGCGGCGCGGTAATTCGTGGAGATTTACTTTAAATGGATTTTCCATCAATCATCGGCAAGTTGCGAAAGCACATCCTTATCGCTTGCGCCCGCTAGCCGTTCCCGGCCGCGGTTTACCGCCTCCAAAGTCTTATTAAGAATTACTTCCAATGTTGCAAGTCTTGAATCAATATATGCATCTACTTCTTCTCGCTCTTTTTCAACTTTATTATGCGCCTCGTCAACAAGTCGTGCTGCTTCTTCCCTTGCTGCAGCAACGATGGCTGTTTGTTCAACCATCCGAGCAACTTCTTCTCTTGCATGAGCAATCAACTTCTCAGCGCTCTGTCGCCCTTCTTCAATAATGTCCTCTCGATGAGTTAAGAGTTTCTTTGCACTTGCAAAGTCGCTAGGAAGAGCATTTGTAACTTCATCGAGTAATCCCAATAGTTCGCCTCTATGTACGACACATGATGCAGAGAGTGGCACCGCGCGAGATTCTTTGACCATGGTTATCGCAGCTTCCAACTTTTCTAGTGCATCCATTCTTAGTTACTCCCTCCGTTGGCGGCTCGAGCTTTCAATTCCTTATTAACCTGCGCGGGGACGAGTGAAGATACATCTCCTCCATAACGAGCAATTTCTCGAACCAATGAGGATGAGAGAAATGAGTAGGCAGGCTTGGTAGCCATTAGCAATGTATCGACACCTTTTAATTGAAGGTTCATCTGGGCCATTTGCAATTCATAATCAAAATCGCTTACCGCTCGAAGACCTTTGACAATTGCGCCAATGGAATTGGCTTTGCAGTAATCAACCAAAAGTCCACTCCATGTATCTACTCGCACATTTGAGATATGCGAAACCGCAGACTTAGCCATATCAATTCGTTCTGAAATGGAGAAGAGTCCCGTTTTTGAAGAATTCGAGAGCACTGCGATTACGACTTCGTCGAAAAGTCCACTAGCTCTCTCGATTACATCAATATGTCCATTGGTAATTGGATCAAACGATCCAGGACAAACAGCTTTCCTCACAGGGCCACGCTAACACGACTCTGCGTAGTAGATAGTTGCAGCGCCATATTTGCGCTCCTTTAAGGGAATCAATTCTTTAGGCCAGGTAATCGCCTTGCTTTTCGAATCACGTTCAATTGCAAGGACGGAACCTTTCTTTAAATATCCATTCTCTATAAGTAGATTGCACGCCTCAATGACTTCACTCGCTGTAGTTTCATAAGGTGGATCTAAGAAAACAATATCGAATTGCTTGTTGGATTTTTGCTGCAAATATTTCTTGATTGGCATTGTCACAATATTGCTTTTCCCGATTCCCGATAAATTGCTGAGTAGTTCATGATTTGCGCGAGCAATATTCGTAGCCTTCTCATCTTTATCCACGGCCTCAACATAAGCAGCTCCTCG
>CAZCQR010000027.1:0-9300 GCA_964500885.1 uncultured Clavibacter sp. | reverse complement strand
GGAAATAATTCCTCAACAGAATCGGTAGTCTTAAATGTCGATGCGACGGATTCATCTCCCAAGAATTTCCTTGCTCTAGCCATTTCTTCGGCCGTTAATCCAAAACTTGAAAAGTCAGATTCATCTGTGGCGGAGATCTTGGGCGCTACGACATATACCTGATGTCCGGCCGCTACTTCTTCACGAATACGCTGCCATGCTCGCTCGAGAAACTTTGCACTATTTACAACGTGACTCTCAATCGGTGTTCTGCCTAACGGTAATTCCTTAAGTGTGGAGACATCGAGATCACCGAAGACGGTCATCGCTACCGTTCTGGGAATTGGTGTTGCAGTCATTACCAAAACATGAGGAGGAATTTCAGACTTACTACGTAATATGTCGCGTTGTTTGACGCCGAACCTATGTTGCTCATCGATTACCACAAGCGCAAGATCGTTAAATTGGACTTCTTCATTAAGAAGAGAATGAGTACCGATCAGAATATCGACTTCGCCTGATTTCAGTTCTTCCAGAATTATTTTTCGCTCAGCGGCGCTAGTTGAACCGGTTAACAATTCAACTTGTACATTTCCATCTGAGGAATTGTTGGAAAGTAACCCTTTGCCGGCTAATGATCCAAGAATTGCAATGAAGTTTTTGAAATGCTGCTGTGCCAAAACTTCAGTTGGGGCCAATAGCGCGGCTTGTCCACCAGAGTCTGCAATCGACAACATGGCCCTTAACGCAACAATTGTTTTTCCAGACCCGACATCTCCTTGAAGAAGTCGATACATAGGATGAGCTCTTCCTAAGTCATCTTTAATCTCTTCCCAAACTTCCTTCTGTCCTGGTGTTAGTTCAAAAGGTAGGGATTGATCAAATCTGTTTAAAAGCTCACCCCCACCGCTTACTCGCGCCTTGCCGACAATCGATTGCAACTCAGCTTTCCTGAGAAGTAAAAATAATTGCATTACTAGCGCTTCATCAAACGTCAATCTGGCCTTTGCTTTATTTGCTGCTTCAAGATTTGCCGGCTGATGAACATTTCTAATCGCTTGATCTAATTCCGGAAAACCAAATCGATCCAGAATTCCTTTTGGAATTGGCTCCACTAATTTTTCAACATTTGCAAGCGCTAAGTGAACGCATTGAGAAATCTTCCAAGAAGGTAATTTTCTGGTTGCGCCGTACACAGGGAGGTACTTTCCCGCAAATTCACTAATCGCAGATTCCACATCATCGCCCTCTGGAATTAGCAAATAATCAGGATGGGCCAATTGTCTATTGTTTTTATAGCGACCGATTTTGCCTGCGAATAATCCTTCGCGTCCTTCTACTAATTCCTTCGCTCGCCAAGCTTGATTGAAGAATGTTAGTAGCAGTGTTGATCTTCCATCAGAGACTTCAACTTCGAGAATTCCACCTTTGCGACCCGGGATCCTTTTTACCTTTGTGCTTTTAATTTTTGCCAGAACTGTTACTTCTTCACCATCTTTAATCGATTCAAAATCACTCAACTCCCCTCTGACTACATATCGGCGGGGATAGTGACGTAATAAATCGGAGAGAAGATTGATTCCAAGTTCTTCGCTTAAGACCTTTGCAGTACGGTCGCCAACTACCGCACTCAACTTGGAATCCAACCTGACCATGCTTCATTCTCCACGAAGGCGGGCTCTAATTGGCGTTTTTGCCCTTGCCCCGGCTAATCTTGCGCACTCATCGACTGTAGGGAGTTTGAACGTGGCATCTGTCTGCGATATCTGTGGCAAAGGCCCAAGCTTTGGAAATAATGTTTCACACTCAAAGCGCCGTACTCGTCGTCGTTGGAACCCAAATATTCAGAGCATCCGTACGCTCGTAAATGGCTATACCAAGCGGAAGAATGTCTGCACCTCTTGCTTGAAAGCTGGAAAAGTAAACCGCTAGTTCTGCCATTGGTGGATATATCCACCGATATCGATTTCCGCTCCATCGATTGCAATGCCATTTCCATCCTCAACTACGCCGATTTCAATGAAGTCTGGAATGCTCTTTGAGCTTGTACATAGGAGTATGTGGTCCTCGCCGCCACGCAATACCCAATCCATGTAAAGCTCTTTATCTAAATTCTGCAACTCGCTCTTCTCTAGAATCTTTCGATTTAAATTAATTCTTACATTGCTTGACTTTGCAATATGCGATGCATCAATTAAGAGACCATCGCTAATATCAATTGCCGCATTCAAATTCTTGAAAGCACTCTGATACTTGAAGTAATCAATTGTTGGCGCTTTATGTTGGGCAACAAGATCTTCTTTAAATTTTGAATCCAAATCAATATTGGATTTGAGAAGATGTAAACCAGCTGCAGAACCACCCGGCAGGCTTGAGACGAAGACTCGGTCACCTACTTTTGCGCCAGAACGCGTTATTGGCCTGGTCGTCTCGCCAATTGCGGTAACAGAGATGGAAAGTTCTTTGCCAACGGAGAGATCGCCGCCAATTACTCGAGCCCCCACTAAATCTGCTTCCTTCGCAATTCCTCGAGCCAAATCCAGAACGCCTTCTTCTGCGGGAAGAACCAGAGTTGCAATTAAATACTTTGGCCAACCCCCCATTGCGCAAATATCTGCAAGGTTTGCCGCAGTTATTTTTCTGCCAATTTCAAATTTACTACTCCAGTTCTCCTTGAAGTGAATGCCGGAAACGGCAACATCGGCACTTACTACTATCTGTTTTTCGCTGATAAATACCGCACCATCATCGCCATTTGGCACTAAAAGGTTTTTGTCTTCTCCCCTAGAAAATATAGATTGGATTTCTTCAAGTATTTCAGGTTCGAGCATGAGTCAACGAATAACGTTCTGGGATCGACCTTTTGCGCTTCGACATAATTCGGTAATGAGTTCTTGATAAGACTTTCCAGTCGCCTCCCATAGCATTGGGAAGACTGAACGAGGCGTGAATCCCGGCATCGTATTCAATTCATTAATGATCAATTCATTATTCGGAGTTAAGAAGAAATCTACTCTCGCTAAGCCTTCACACCCCAGCGCCATGAATGCTGTTACAGCAGCATCTCTAATCGCATCGCTCAACTCTTTGCTGATATTCGCTGGAATATCAAAACTTGTCGAACCATCTAAATACTTAGCTTCAAAATCGTAAAACTCGTGTGGTTCATGAACTCTTATTTCGCCAACAATTGAAGCGTGCGGTTTGCCTTCAATTTCCAAGACTGCGCATTCAACTTCTCTTCCGACAACCGCTATTTCCACCATAGCTCTTGGATCGTACCTATGAGCTTCTGCTATCGCTTTAGAAATATCTTCCGAACGTTTAACTTTGGTAGTTCCGCGACTTGATCCACTTCGCGCCGGCTTAATAAAAATTGGCATACCTAGAGCAGTTATCTTCGCCATTTCCATAGCTTGATTTGCCAACCAATCTCGTTCATGAACAGTAATTCCATCAGCAACTTTTAGACCGAAGTCAACATAAATTGGTTTAGCAAATGTTTTATCCATCGCAACTGCAGAAGCCAAAACCCCGGAGCCCACGTACGGGATTCCTGACATTTCAAATAAACCTTGAATAGTTCCATCTTCGCCATAGGCGCCGTGAAGTAATGGAAATGCAATATCAATTTCAAGATTTAAACCATCAACGTTCCATATTCCTTGCCGATCAAATCTTAGATTTCCAGCCGCATTTTCGACACAAGGCAAACCGTCATCACCAACTCCAAAATCAGTTACATCTTTAAGAAGACGCCATTGGCCAAGCTTCGAGATTCCAATGAGAATTGGCTGATAGATGCTCTGATCAATTGCGGAGATAACTCCTTGGGCTGAAATACAAGAGATTTCATGTTCGCTACTTCTGCCGCCACAGATGATTGCAACTTTAAGTCGCTTTGCGCTCATTGCTCTTCAATCTCCGCTCCGGTGGCTTCATTCATTAATTGAATAATGGCTTCTGTAGGAGTTATTTTATTGGTTACAACATCTGCAACAGCTTCCATGATTGGAACAACTATTCCCACAGAATGAGCTAACTCCACGATTGAGCTAGCCGTTGCAACGCCTTCAACGGTCGAAGAGACGCTCTTTAGCGCGTTATCCATAGATCCAGTTTTTCCAAGAGCCTCGCCAAAAGTGCGGTTTCTAGAGAGTGAAGAACCGCAGGTCGCAAGCAAATCCCCAACTCCCGCTAATCCAACAAAAGTGAGTGGATTTGCACCTCTTGCCATTCCAAGGCGAGTCAACTCACTCAATCCGCGAGTAATTACAAGCGCTTGAGTATTTTCACCAAAGCCAAGACCAATTGCCATACCGACAGCAAGTGCAATTACATTCTTTGCAGCCCCAGCAAGTTCACAGCCAGTTACATCTGTTGATGTGTAGACGCGAAAATATGGTGCGCTAAAAATCTGAGCAGTTAAATCAGCTAACTCCTGCGACTCTGAGGCAGCGACTGCGCCTACCGGCTGACGCAAAACTACCTCTCTGGCCAGATTAGGGCCGGTGATAATCGAAATTTGATCTGCTGGAAACTGTAGAACTTCTTGAATTACTTCAGTCATGCGAAGTTGTGTCCCGAGTTCCACACCTTTTAAAGAAGAGATGACTGGTAGATACTTCGGAAAATCAGCTTTCCAATTCGTTAAATTCTCACGTAGTGATTGTGCCGGTATCGCAAGCAGAATAGCACCAGTATCCGAAAATGCTTTTCTAATATTTGTAGTTCCTGATATTGATTCAGCCAGTTTAATTCCTGGGAGTGATTTATCATTTATGTGGTCAGAATTAATTTGCTCTATGACATCAGCATTTCTGCCCCACATCAGAACTTCATTTCCAGCATCAGTGAGAACTTGAGCAAGGGAGGTCCCCCACTGTCCTGTTCCTAAAATTGAAATTTTCATCGTTTCTTTTTGAAGTTCCCAGTCCTCGGCAGATTTGATTTCTTAGGATCGAATCTAACAGCCGGAGCCGGTTCTCCTCTAATCTCAACTAGTAATCTTGTAATTTCATCCATAATTGCTTCAGTTGCTTCCTCGACAGCGACTGAATCTGCTGACTTACCTTTCCACTTACTCAGATCAACTGGTTCACCCATTAGAACGGTTACTTTTGTTCTTGGAAATAATTTGATTCGCTTACCATAGGGTGGAATTACTTTCTCAGGTCCCCAGGATGCGCAAGGATAAACTGGCACACCGGTTTGCAACGCTAATCTGGCAACGCCGGTTTTGCCTTTCATTGGCCATAACTCTGGATCCCGCGAAAGCGTTCCTTCTGGATAAACACCAAGTAAATGACCAGCCTTTAAAACTGCAATGGCATGTTCATAACCTTGAATGGCATCTCTAGATTCTCGTTTTACAGGAATCTGACCGGCAGATTTAATAATGAAGCCAATAATTGGAATCTTAAAGACTGATTCTTTACCAAGATATCTAGGCGCTCTTCCATTGTTATAGAGAAAATGTGAAAAGGTAAGTGGATCAAGATATGAAATATGATTACAGACAACTATTGCCGGCCCGCTCTTAGGTAATTTCTCACCACCGCGCCAATCTCGCTTCACAATCAGATTTAGAATTGGACGCATAACAGCAGCGCCAAATCTAAAAGCTGGATTTGTGCCAAGCGGCCATCCTTTAGGTGGCGCATAAGTTGGCGTCATGGTTGAAGCCTAAAGGGCATAAATAAAGGCCATGCGGATTCGCATGGCCTTTATTAGAGCTTTATTTACTTACGCTTACCTTTTTTAGCCTTCTTAGCCTTGCCTGCTTTCTTTCCAGCTTTCTTAGCAACCTTCTTTGCTGCCTTAGCTTTAACAGGCTTTACAACTGGAGCTGGCTTTGGAGCTGGGCCTAGCTTGCGGTCTCCTGAAATTACTTCCTTGAGAGCCTTAGCTGGGAGGAAGCGAACCTTCTTGCTCGCCTTAATCATGATCGATTCACCAGTGAATGGATTACGACCTTTACGAGCTTTACGGTCAACTTTCTTAAACTTACCAAAGTCGTTGATTGTTACATCTTCGCCCCGTTGAATATTTCGCACGATGGAATCGAAAACGATTTCGACGGCATGTGCTGCCTCTTTCTTGCTTCCGTTGAAATGTGGAGCCAACGAAGCAATGAACTGGGTCTTGTTCATTTAAATCCCCTTATTTACGCGTAAAATTAAGCATTTGCTTAATTCGTTTCTCAATTTACGCAGTAAAAAGCTAACTTTTGTGCATCTTTCTCGGTGTGTCGTAAGAAATTAAATTCCAAGAAATTGAAAAAAATCCACTTTTTACGCGTAAAAAACTCTCAATTAAAGGTTGAGAGTGTGAAGAATTTTTTTCTTAACTCAGAATTGGCAGCGTTTTAGGCTTAAAAGTTGCTCGTTTTCTCTCGAAATCTGCAACTGAATCAATATGACGGAGCGTCAAACCGATGTCATCAAGCCCTTCCATCAGCCGCCACCTGGTGTAATCATCCAAATCAAAAGAGATCGCTTTGCCTAGGTAACTTACCTTTCGATTCTCAAGATCGACGGTAATTTCAACCTTTGGATCTTTCTCAATCGCCTCCCATAGGGATTCAATCTCACTCTGCGGCAGGATTACAGTAAGCAATCCACCCTTCAATGAGTTTCCTCTGAAAATATCGGCGAAACGAGATGAAATAACTACTTTAAAACCATAGTTCTGTAGCGCCCAGACTGCATGCTCTCTTGAGGATCCGGTACCAAAATCTGCGCCTGCAACGAGAATGGTTCCACCGCTGTACTCCTTTTTATTGAGTACAAATTCTGGATCATTACGCCAAGCAGCAAATAATCCATCTTCAAATCCAGATCTTGTTACTCGCTTTAGATAAACCGCAGGAATTATCTGATCGGTATCGACATTGCTTCGTCGTAATGGAACTGCTGTTCCGGTATGAGAGATAAATTTTTCCATTTTCTACCTTCTTACAAATCTGCTGGCGATGCCAGCGTTCCCTTTAGCGCCGTTGCGGCTGCTACCAATGGACTAACTAAATGAGTTCTTCCGCCTTTGCCTTGTCGCCCTTCGAAATTTCGATTGCTGGTTGAAGCAGATCTTTCGCCAGGTTTAAGTTGATCTGGATTCATACCAAGGCACATTGAACAACCGGCGCTGCGCCATTCTGCGCCAGCATCTAGAAATACTTTGTCTAAACCTTCGGATTCTGCTTGAAGTCGAACTCGCGCAGATCCTGGCACAACAAGCATCCGAGTATTTGCTGCAACCTTTTTACCCTTAATTATTGAAGCGGCGGAACGCAAATCTTCGATACGTCCATTTGTGCAAGATCCAAGAAAGACAGTATCAATCTTGATTTCTTTCATCGGAGTTCCTGCTTTTAGATCCATGTAAACAAGTGCGCTCTCTGCTGCACGTCGTTCTTGCTCATCGCTAATGGAATCCGGATTTGGCACTGCTTCATTTAATGGAATTCCTTGTCCTGGGTTTGTCCCCCAAGTGACAAATGGCGATAATTCATCAGCATTGAGATAGATCTCTTTATCAAACTTTGCATCGGCATCACTTTGCAAGCTCTTCCAATAAGCAAGTGCTGCATCCCAATCCGCACCTTTTGGTGCATGAGCTCTTCCCTTTATATATTCGAAAGTAGTTTCATCTGGTGCAATCAGTCCCGCTCGGGCACCGGCTTCAATCGACATATTGCAAATAGTCATTCGCGCTTCCATGGAAAGTTGGCGAATAGCGCTGCCACGATATTCCAAAATGTAGCCCTGTCCACCACCAGTTGAGATTTTTGCAATAACAGCCAAGATAATGTCTTTTGAAGTAACTCCCGGTTTGAGGGTACCTTCCACATTAATTGCCATCATCTTGGGTTTTGCAAGTGGCAGAGTCTGGGTTGCAAGAACATGTTCAACTTCACTGGTTCCAATTCCAAAAGCTAGTGCGCCAAATGCGCCATGAGTCGAAGTATGTGAATCTCCGCAGACAATTGTCATTCCAGGTTGGGTAATTCCAAGTTGCGGGCCCACGACGTGAACAATGCCTTGTTCGACATCGCCAAGTGAATGAATACGTATTCCAAACTCAGCGCAATTCTTTCTTAAAGTGTCTACTTGTAATCGAGATACCGGATCGGCAATTGGCTTATCAATATCAAGAGTTGGAACGTTGTGATCCTCAGTCGCAAGTGTTAACTCTGGATGCCTAACCGATCTGCCAGTTAATCTCAATCCATCAAATGCCTGGGGACTTGTGACTTCATGGATTAGATGTAGGTCTATGTAAAGAAGATCTGGTTCACCGGCTGCACTTCGTACAACATGGTCATCCCATAACTTCTCTGCCAACGTCTTGCCCATAACTCCTCCTTACCGAAACTTTACTTCTCACCAGGTGAGATGGCATTATCAGATTATGGACAAGAAGAATAGCGGAGTTGGCGTTCTTGATAAAGCGGTAAGAATTCTGACCGTCTTAGAATCTGGACCGCATTCGCTAAGCGAGTTGGTTAAAGCCACGAAAATAGCGCGGCCGACAGCCCACCGCCTGGCCGTAGCTTTAGAAGTTCACAGATTAGTTGCAAGAGATCTCAATGGTCGCTTCATAATCGGAACTAGGAATAGCGAATTCGCTGCAGCCGCTGGTGAGGATCGCTTGCTATCCGTGGCGATGCCGGCTCTTACTTCACTTCGCGATGCAACTGGTGAGAGCGCACAACTTTATCGACGCCAAGGAGATCAGAGAATCTGCGTAGCTGCTGCAGAGAGAATCTCTGGATTGCGGGATTCAGTCCCAGTTGGAGCTGCGATGACTATGGGAGCTGGCTCTGCGGCACAAGTTCTCCTTGCTTGGGAAGATGCAGATCGCTTACATCGCGCATTAACAAATGCCAGATTTAATGCAGCTGCGCTATCGGCTGTTAGAAGAAGAGGTTGGGCACAGAGCGTTGGCGAAAGAGAGCCAGGAGTTGCATCTGTCTCTGCACCTGTCAGGGGACCAAATAATCGAGTAATTGCAGCAGTAAGTATTAGTGGACCGATTGAAAGATTAGGTAGACAACCTGGCAGATTACATGCCGCCGCAGTCGTTGCAACTGCAGCAAAGTTAACTGAATATCTAGCAAAATAAAGTTTGCAGAAGTAAAGAAAGATATTGGCAGCCCCGAAGGGATTCGAACCCTCGTAGCTGGCTTGAGAAGCCAGAGTCCTAGGCCACTAGACGACGGGGCCATATCTTTCTTATCTCATTTCAATATTTAGTTTTTACTCAAGTTTTGCTGGGGTACCAGGACTCGAACCTAGACAAGCTGAACCAGAATCAGCTGGG
>CAZCQR010000026.1:0-11380 GCA_964500885.1 uncultured Clavibacter sp. | reverse complement strand
TTTGAAATAATTAGAAAAGGAGCGCCCGGACTATCTTTTGGAATTTTTACAAGGGATATGTCGCTTGCCTCTGCTGATTCACCACTGAATGAAGGTGGTTTGCTTCATGCAGTGATTGGAACTCTCTATGTAGTTTTGTTGGCAACCATCATTAGTACACCAATCGGTTTTCTGACCTCCTTGTACATTGTGGAAGTTAAAGGACGTTTTGCATCTACCGTCAGATTCTTCGTTCAAGCTATGAGCGGCGTTCCGTCGATTGTTGCCGGCTTATTTATCTATGCAGTTTGGATGATCGGACTTGGAAATAGCTACAATGCCGTTGCGGGCGCCGGAGCGCTAGCAATCTTGATGATTCCGACTGTGGCTAGAACTTCTGAAGAAGTTTTAAAACTCATTCCTAATGATCTTCGCGAAGCGGGACTCGCTCTGGGTGCGACTCAGTGGCGCACAGTCGCAATGATTATCTTGCCCGCAGCTAAGAGCGGTCTAGTTACATCAATGATTCTTGGAATTGCTCGAGTAGCCGGTGAAACAGCGCCACTTCTTCTAACAATTGGTGGTGCTGATGCAATTAATCTAAACCCGTTCTCCGGAAATAGTTCGGCACTTCCATATTACGTTTGGAAGAACTACTCACTTGGCAATCCAGAATCTATTCAACGAGCTTGGCTTGGTGTGATAGTTCTAATGATGATGGTTTTCATTTTCTTCTCCTTAGCAAGATATTTTGGTCGCACCAAGGGGGCGCGCAGATGAACATTCCAGCAAACGAAGGGAATAACGAGGAAACCATGAAGACGAAATCTGAACCAACGCTGAAGCAAGTAACACCCTCATCCCTAGCAAGCGTGGCGGCCACTAAAACCACATCTATTACTCGAGAAATCGTTGATGGCATGGGGTTGGAAGCTCGAAATATCTATGCCTGGTTTGGTAAAAAACTAGTCCTTGAAGATATCTCTATGGATTTTGCCCCAGGAACAGTAACGGCATTGATTGGCCCTTCAGGTTGCGGAAAATCTACTTTTATTCGAATTCTTAATCGCATGCATGAATTTATCCCAACCGCTGCCTTAGCTGGAGATGTTCTCCTTGGCGGAAAAGATATTTACGGATCTGGAATCGATGTAACGAAGATTCGTTTGAAGATCGGCATGGTCTTTCAAAAGCCCAATCCATTCCCATCCATGACAATTAAAGAGAATGTGTTATCCGGTTTGAAATTAGCGCAATTGAAGATTGATAATCAAGATGAACTACTTGAAAGCTGTTTAAAGCGCGCTGGACTATGGGATGAAGTAAAAGATCGTCTCGATGAGTACGGCGGAGCACTTTCTGGCGGACAACAGCAGCGTCTTTGCATCGCACGCTCTCTGGCCGTTAATCCCAAAGTACTTCTTATGGATGAGCCTTGCTCTGCATTAGATCCAGGATCAACACTGCGAATCGAAGAGACCATCCGTGAGCTTTCCGAGAGCATCAGCATCGTAATCGTTACGCACAACATGCAACAAGCAGCACGTGTATCTGATTACACAGCGTTCTTATTGTCTGAAGGGGGACCAGGTCACCTAGTAGAGATGGGAAGCACCTCTGAAATCTTCTCCAATCCAAAAGATCAACGAACTCTGGATTATGTAACTGGCCGTTTTGGCTAAAACCAAGACACCAAGTGTTTACTTAATCTACACACCTAGTTTCCCCAGACTCCGGTAGTTGTTGGGATTAGAAAAATACCTTTATCTCACGTACTTAACCAACTAGGGGGAAGAATGTTTTTAAGGAAGAGATTGGCGAAAATTTCAATCGCCACTTCAGCAATTCTGCTCATTGCAACGCCAGCTTTTGCTGGATCGATTAACGGTAGTGGAGCAACTTTTGCTGCACCTTTAGTAGATGCCTGCAAAGTAGATTTTGCTGCAGAAACTGGCCACACCGTAAATTATTCTGGTGGCGGATCAGGTAAAGGTCGCTCAGATTTCTCAGGCAATTTAGTTGACTTCGCAAATTCAGATGCTCCTTATTCTTCAGGTGAGCCTTCAAATCTGATTTACGCACCTGTGTATGCGGCTCCGATTGCGATTATGTACAACCTTCCTACAGTGAAGGAACCTATTTATCTTTCCCCTGCATCTATTGCAAAGATCTTCTCCGGTTACATAACCAACTGGAATGACAAGGCGCTTGCTAAAGATAATGAGCGAACCGTTAAAACCCCGGTTTTTAAAACTAAGAAAGTCTCCGTTAAGAACTCAAAGGGACAGATGGTTACAAAAACTGTGCCTGTCTTAGACAAAAAGGGAAATCCTGTAATTGCTCGTTATAAGACAAAAACTGTAAATATTGATTTACCTAACCAACAAATCACTGTCTGGTATCGAACCGATTCTTCAGGAACTAGTGAAAACTTCACCCGCTTCCTAAGAGGAGCAAATGCAGCAACTGGCAATTCAAGTCTCTGGCCAAAAGCTCAGAACACCACTTTCGCAAATGGCACACCGAATAACATATCAACCTTCTTCAACTTCCAAGGAGCATCAGGTTCAGCTGCAAATGCGGCAGGCGTAGCCAAGACAGTTGGTGGTATCACCTACTCAGAACTTAGCTTCGCGCTGGATAACAAACTTCCGGTCGCCTTTGTGCAAAATGCCGCGGGTGAGTTTGTTGCTCCAGATGCAGCAGCAACCTCCGCTTTCCTTGGTGGCGGAACTATTAAGGAAAATGGAACAGTAGATGTTGATTTTGCCAAGAAAATTCCTGGTGCCTATCCAATAGGAACTACTTCATACGCACTTGCTTATGCTTCAGGCAAAAATGCCGATAAGCAGGCAATCGTGAAGCAATTCCTTACATATATGTTGGATAAGTGTCCGACAAAGCACCCAGAGAAGGGCTTTGCTCAGATAACAGGTCCTCTATATGACAAGGCAAAACAACAGATTGCAAAGATCAAATAAGTAAATCGAGGTAACCAAACCCCTGTGCCATTGGTACAGGGGTTTGGTTTATCTTTGCCCATGATCAAAATTGATGGCGGATTATCTACAGCGCTTGAAGAACTTGGCGCTGATTTAAAGAGCGTTCTTTGGACTGGTGAGTTAATCGATAAGAATCCTGATCAGATAATTGCAGCTCATCGCTCGTATGTCGATGCAGGTGCCAAAATTATTATTTCTTCAAGTTATCAAGTTTCCTTTATCGGAGAAGCAAAATCCGGCATCAACGACCAAACTGTTTCTCGATTGTTGGTGAAATCAACAGAACTTGCTAAACAGGCTTCGATTGGAAGCGACTCCAAGGTGGCTGCAAGTATTGGTCCGTACGGAGCTGCGCTAGGAGATGGCAGCGAATATCGTGGCAATTACCAGATCAGCGATGAGCAAATTAGAGAATTTCACAGCCGTCGGATTGAAATTTTGGCAGAGACTAAACCTGATCTATTCGCAGTCGAGACAATTCCATCCATGCGAGAGGCGAGAATTATCGAAGAATTGATTATTAATACGAAGATTCCTTACTGGATTTCATTTTCGTGTAAAGATGAGCTTCATATTTCAGAGGGAGATACTTTTGGAGATGCGATCGGTGCTTTAGAGAAATCTCCAAACCGGTTAGCAGTAGGAATCAATTGCACTGACCCTAGATTTATCTCTCCGCTGCTTAGAAGTGTCCAATCGCAGGAACCATTTGTAATTTATCCAAATGCAGGTCGAGTTTGGGATGCGGAATCGAAGATTTGGATCGGCGATCCGCTGGGATTTAACCAATACATTTCTGATTGGATCGAGTTAGGGACCGAATTTATCGGCGGTTGTTGCGGCGTTGGCCCGAAGGAAATTGCATCTCTGGCGAGTTAAAGTCTTTATTTATCCCAAGTGCTACCCTCCGCGAACTGCTTCTTCGGAGGCAGGGGCGTTGCGTTTAGCGAAGTCCGGTTAAATTCCGGCGCTGTTCCCGCAACTGTAAAGATCGAAAGGTCTTAGCCAGGTCGCCTGGCGCTAACGCCGAAGTTACCGATCTCGGAGGAAGGTCGGGTCTTTCCGGAAGTTTCGAAAAGCCCCCTTTCTCCCTCAAATTGTTTGGGGGAGTTTTTATGTTTAAGCGTCATCTGCGAATAATTTTCGCAACGGTCTTTCTGGTTGCATCTTCATTAGTTTCTACTTCTGCAAATGCCAGTACATATCCGGTTCAAATTAAATCTGGTGGTTTTGAAACTAAGATTTCTACAAAACCAACGCGAATCATTTCCTTATCGCCATCTGCTACTGAGATTCTCTTCGCGCTCAAGGCAGATAAGCAAGTATTGGCAGTCGATGATAATTCAAATTATCCGGCTAGCGTTCCTAAGAGTGATTTAAGTGGATTCTCGCCTAATGTGGAGGCAATTGTTGCTTTGCAGCCAGATTTTGTCGTCTTACAAATCGACTCGACAAAAGCTAATTCAATTCGCGAAGCTTTAACAAAATTAGGTATTCCAGTATTCATGGAACCGGCAGCAAAAAATATCTCAGATACATATAAAGAAATTAGATTGATAGGCAAAGCAGTTGATAAATCTCGAGAGGCAAAGGGGCTTATCAAGAGAATGAAAGCTGATGTTTCCAAGGTACTTAAGTCTGCTAAGAAGAGTAAGAGACTAACTTTCTTTCACGAATTAGATAACACCCTGTATTCTGCAACATCAAAGACTTTTATCGGCAATGTCTATAAAGACTTTGGGTTAATCAATATCGCCGACGCTGCAATTGGCGCAGATTCATCTGGCTACCCACAGTTGAGTGCAGAATATGTAATTTCACGTAATCCAAAAGTAATTTTCCTTGCAGATGCCCAATATGGTGAGACTGCTGAAGCAGTTAAAAATCGACCTGGTTGGCAAACAATTGATGCGGTTAAAAATGGCAAGGTGTACGAGCTTCCGGCAGACATTCCCTCGCGCTGGGGTCCACGTGTCGTCGATTTCTACAAATATGTTGCGAAGGCCATATCGAATAAATGAGTAATAACCAACTTCGCCCAATTTGGCGTTGGGAGCTCACAGCTCTCTCCGCTTTATTTCTTCTTTTCTCATGTGCAGTTGCAATCACGGTAGGTCCGGTGCAATTGGAAGTTAGGGAAATTATTAAGACTTTGTTTGGGCAAAGTTCGCTGCTTACAGAACAAGAAAAATCACTACTAATAGATATACGTTTGCCACGTGTGGCCTTGGCTGCATTGGTTGGAGCAGCCTTAGCTACAAGTGGTTCTGTCTATCAAACTGTATTTAGAAATCCTCTAGCAGATCCTTATCTATTAGGAGTGGCAGCTGGAGCGGGCCTTGGAGCCACAATTGCAATCACAGGAACAAATCAAACCTTTACAGCTTCGCTGCCTATTTTTGCTTTCATGGGAGGCGTTACTGCCGTTGCAGCAACCTTCTTTGTAGCGGGCAGGTTATATACAGATCCAGGATCGCTACTGCTATCAGGTATTGCAATTGGTTCGTTTGCGACAGCCATCCAAACATTTTTACAGCAGCGGAATAGTGAAGTACTTAGACCGGTTTACTCATGGATCTTGGGTGAATTAACAGTGGCTGATTGGAATAGCGTTAAATGGGCATCTCTGTACATATTTATTGCAATTGGAATCTTGGTTAGTATTTCAAAGACTTTAGATGCACTAATGCTTAGCGATGAAGAGGCATTTTCCCTTGGCGTTTCACCAAATCGAATTAGAATAATTGCAGTGTTTGCCGCCACCTTGGCAACTGCAACAGCTGTTTCTGTTAGCGGCCTAATCGGTTTCGTCGGAATAGTCGTGCCACACATAGTAAAACGTCTAACCCGTAAAGCTACGAATAGAGCTATCTTCTCAATAGCACTTTTTGGAGCAGCCTTTCTCGTACTTGCTGATCTTGGTGCCAGAACTTTGATTTCTCCGGCAGAAATACCAATTGGTGTCATCACTGCATTTATCGGTGCACCTTTCTTTTTATTGATTTTGAGAACAAGGAGTATTAATCGATGATTAACGTTGAAAACGTCTCAGTAAATTATGGTGATAAGAAAGTACTTGATTCTATTTCGCTTGAAATTCCATCTGGCACATGGACGTCAATTGTTGGGCCGAACGGAGCTGGAAAAACAACTTTCCTCATGACTCTTCTTGGCATGAAACCTTATTCGGGATCAATTAAGTATGGAACAGTAGAGGCATTTCAAGATCTCAAAAGAAATATTGCCTTCGTCCCGCAACGTCCACAAATTCCACTTGGAATGTCGGTTCGGGAATATGTTGCATTAGGAAGATCAAAAGTAGATGGTTGGGGTAGAGATAAGAAAATAGGAAGGTCAAAAGTTCAAAGCACATTAGAGGAGCTTCAACTTATAGCTCTTCGTGACCAGCAAGTATCACAACTTTCAGGAGGCGAAGTTCAACGAGTTTTGATTGCTCGGGCCATTGTTCAAGAACCGAAGATAATGCTCCTCGATGAACCGACTAGCGCTCTCGATCTACATAATCAGATTTCTGCGTTGAACCATATTGAAACGTTAAAGCAAAAAGGCGTAACAATTGTTTCTACTATGCATGACATAACTCTAGGTGCGATGTATGCAGAGCGAATCATAGTTATGCATAGTGGAAAGGTACTTCTTGACGGAAATGCTAGTTCAGTAATTCACTCAGATGAGCTGAAGAGTGCTTTCAATAACGGAATAAGTGTGCATACCTTAGAAAATGGTCACACGGTAATTGTTGCAAATAAAGTTAGAAGTGAAGCTCTATAGTGTTGATTCTCATTGGAGGAGGAGCAAGAAGCGGTAAAAGTTCTGCTGCCCTTGAGTTCGGAAACAATGCATTGAATTCTGGAAAGAAAGCTCTGTTTGTCGCAACGGCGGAGGCTGTGGATCAAGAGATGTCCGACCGTATCTCCAAGCACAAAGCGGATCGTGATACAAGATATTTATTGATAGAAGAACCAAGAGATTTATGCAGAGCACTTGGGAGTCATTTAGATCATGAGATTGCAATTATCGATTGCCTTACCCTTTGGCTTTCTAATCAAATGTTTGCTGATAAGAACTACGACTTTGAATCAATAATCAATGAGGCAAGAAATCGAAGTGGCGACACAGTTTTTGTTACAAACGAGACAGGTGAGGGAATTGTCCCGATGCATCCAGTATCTAGAGAGTTTAGAGATTTATCTGGACATATGAATCAATATTTTGCTCGTGCTTGCGATGAAGTTTATTTCATGAGATTCGGCTTAATGCAAAAGGTCAAATAACGTGTTTAATGATTTTAAAGTTGCGCTTGCATTTCTTACCAGAATTCCCGTTAAACATGATCCAAAGGTTCATATGCCAAGAAGCGCCAGCCTCTTTCCTCTAATTGGTCTATTGGTGGGAATAGTTGCGGGAGTTTGCTACTTAGGATTCTCAGAAATTTTGCCTCCATTTGCAGCTGCGGCACTAACCGTCACAGTCTCGACCATGCTTACCGGAGCGTTTCATTTGGATGGCTTGGGCGATATCTTTGATGGTCTCGTCGGCGGATGGAATCCAAAACAGAGATTAGAAATATTGAAAGACTCCAGGCATGGCACATATGGAGTTGCGGCAATTTCCTTGCAACTCATTCTGCAAATATCTTTGATTTCATCCTTTCCCGGTACAGATGGATTCTGGGTTCTAGTCTTAACTCACTCTGTGGCTCGCGCCGTTCCAATCTATTTGATGCAGATTCCAGCTACCCCTGGCCATGAAGGAATGGGCGCAACTATCTCAAAGGAAGTTAAGTTGCGTGATGTTTTTCTTGCAACTGCAATCACATTGGTAATTGGAATTTCTATTTTGGAGTTAAGTTTCGTTTTCATGCTTTTGCTACTTTTCCTCAGCAACGCAATATTTGTACGATGGGTAATTAGTAAAATAGGCGGATTGCTTGGTGATTCATTTGGAGCCGCAGAACAACTTAGTGAAACCACTATTCTTATATATCTTGCAGCGACTTTTTTGATAACAGGAAGCCTTACGTGGAATTTCTAAATAAATACAAGGCGATTCTTTTTGATGTTGGAAACACCTTGGTAAGCCAAGAAAATCCTGGTCTCCCAATAAATAAAATTCGTCCTCGTATCCTCCCGGGGGTTAATGAAACTCTTCAACTTCTAAATAAAAGCCACAAGCTTGGCATTGTTTCTAATTCAAATTCTCTAACAGCCGACTTAATAAGATCTAAATTGGCGGAGATTGGAATTGCTGATTTATTTGAAGTTTATATCTCGTCCTTTGATATTGGTGTCGCAAAACCATCTCCGCTGCCATTGACGAAAGCATTAGAGCAATTAGGAGTCAATCCACGGGAAGCACTTTATGTAGGTGATCTTGAAACTGATCGAATAGCGGCTACAGCCGCTGGCATGGATTTCCTGTTTACATCACAAAACCTTCTTCATGCATTTGAAGATGCGAATCGAGATTTTCATTCTTCTTGGGGAAGAGCTTTAAAGTCACCAATCCAATTCTCAAAATCTAATCGTGAAAATGTGATTGAAAAGTTCAATGGCCTAGTTAAACCAAAGGGCTCTCTGGGTTTGCTTGAAGAAATTGGCGTACAAATTGCGGAGATAACCGGGGAGCAGCCGAACATAGATCCAGCTGCAATCGCAATTTTTGTCGGAGATCACGGCATTGCTGCTGATGATTCGGTAACGCCCTGGCCGCAAAGCATTTCAACATTGATATCTGATCTGATAGTTGAAGGCAAAGCAGGTGCCTCAGTGATTGCGCAGAGTGCTGACGTCTACATAGAGATAGTAAATGTTGGTTTATTGAATGAACCAAAGAACAAAACTATAAGAAATGACTCCATCAGTAGAGGCACAAGGGATTTTAGGCTGGAAGCTGCGATGACTCGGGAGCAGCTTTTGCAGGCACTAGAAGTTGGTGCAACTACTGCTGAAAGACTAGTTGCAGGTGGCTCTAGATCTCTTGCCGTCGGGGAAGTTGGAATTGGAAATACAACTTCATCTGCAATCATCATTGGAGCATTGACTAATTCAAATGCAGATTTGGTAACCGGACGTGGCTCTGGAATTTCCGATGAAATCTACCAATCAAAAATTTCCATAATTGGAAATGCACTTAAAAGTATTGACACGACATCTGATCCGCTCCAGATTTTGATGCGTTTTGGCGGTTTCGAAATAGCAGCCATGGTTGGTTTCGTAATACGAAGCTCATCACTAAGAGTCCCAATAATTCTGGACGGTATCAGCACGCTTGCCGCCGCATTAATTGCAACAAACATTCGGCCCGAAATAGCGAAGTCGCTTATTGCTGGTCATGTTTCATCAGAGCCGGCTTCCAAAATTGCCATAGATAAACTTGGGATAAAGCCAATATTGAATCTCGATCTTCGGTTAGGTGAAGGCTCCGGTGCACTGCTTAGTGTTCCAATTATTAGGACAGCATGTAAATTGCTAACTGAAATGGGAACGTTGGCAGAGATCCTTGAATCAACTAAGAAAGATAACTAAGCGCATCCTCAATAATCTTTGGACGAAACTCTTCACCTAGAGAAATATGTCCATGACCTGGAACGAAACGTAATTGCGAACCAGGAATATGTTTTGCAAGCCATTCACTATGAGCTTTCGGAACCATAAAATCATCATCGCCCTGCCAGAGAACAACTGGTTTGTCTATCTTCGAGATATCAAATCCGAAAGTTTGTACAAATGCCAAGTCGTCATCAATCCAACCAGTGAAACTCTTGTCGAGCGCCCTACGTAAAGTTGCTGCTTTTGCTTCTGCAACTTCATTTGTCAGAGCACGTTTATCGGCTCCTCCAATCAATCCACCAAATGCTGCAATTAAATCTGCACCTGTAACGTTTTTGAATCCCGGTGCGTTTCGCTCCATCCAATCTGTGATCGCTTCCTCACCTTTCATTGCCTCACCAAATCCATCCTGATTCTCAGGACCCATACCTTCAAGAAAATTTAAATCTGATCTACCGTATTCGCCAACACCGGCAAGGGTAAAAGCTGCGACACATCTTGAATCTCTAGTCATATTTAATGAATGTGGTCCACCACCAGACCGGCCGATAGATACAAATGATTTGATTCCGAAGTGGTCTAAAACTTCTGCTTGATTTGCTAAATCAGCCGCAACAGTTCTTCCAGGTTGCCGATCTGATAGTCCATATCCTGGTCGCGAAGTTGCAATCGCTCGAACTTCTGAGATTTCATCGAGCCACTTCAGCCAAGCCGTCGCATCCCCAGGAGTTCCGTGAAGGAAGAGAATCGCTCTCTCGCTCTCCTTGCCGTTATCCAGATATTCAAAGCCGCGGCCATCTTTCAACTTAAGAATCGACATAGATAGAGCCTATTTCCAATCCTCTTCTTTGAGAATCCCAGCGCGCGCTCTAAAAGGAAATGACCTAATCTCTCATCTATGAAACTCGTATTCGTATCTGGCGGTAGCCGCGGTCTTGGTAAAGAGGTCGCAAGAGCGCTTAAGAGCGCTGGAATGAGAGTCGTGACTATTTCTAAAGATCAAGATCGTGCTGCTGCCACATCCGCTGAACTTGGAATTGAATACGAAATTGCAGATTTACAGAATCAAACTGAAGCTCGTGAAATTGCCGAAAAAATGTTGACGAAGTATGGAACGCCACAAGTTGTAGTCCTTGCTCACGGCGTGATGAGCGAAAAGATGGCAAAAACTCTTCGCACGACAGATGAAGAATGGAATCGAGTATTGAATGTAAATCTCAATTCGACTTTCTCACTAGTAAATGCTTTTGGCGCAAAGATGGCGGAAGTACGAGATGGTCGAATCATTATTTTTTCAGCTTGCTTGGGTCGTATGTCCGGACCGGGAAATGCAGGCGGACTTGCGCCATATCGAATATCAAAAGCTGGAGTTAATGCGATGGTGAGAAATTTGGCGCATGAAACGGGACATGGTTCACGCGGATTTTTAATCGATGCAATCTGCCCTAACCACAGTCGCACCGATATGGGCGGACCTGATGCACCTCGTAGTGCTGAAGAAGGTGCAGAGACCGCAATTTGGCTAGCTACACGTGAATTTAAAGAAGGCGATGTAACTGGAGTGTTTTGGGAAGATCGCGAAATTATTCCTTGGTAATCTGAAGTCATGGAACTTTTTGACATTCTTTATCCGCTAGGCGTTTTCTTCTTTGCATGGATTTGGGCTTGGTCCTTTACCCACTTCATTGACTAGTCGCTCGTGAAGGCAAAGATTAAGAATGGCTTCTCTCCAAAAGTTTGCCTACGCTGTAATCGAGAGTTCGAGTGGCGAAAGAAATGGGCGAGAGACTGGGAAAATGTTAAATACTGTTCTGATCGTTGCCGCTC
>CAZCQR010000025.1:0-12010 GCA_964500885.1 uncultured Clavibacter sp. | reverse complement strand
CATCAGAGATATCAAAATTGCCGTAGACATTCTGTACATCGTCCAAATCTTCGATAGCGTCGATGAGATGAAGCACTGCTTTTGCACTATCTCCTGCAATCGGAATCGATATTGATGGAAGGAAGGATGTATCTGCTGATTCATAATCAATTTTTGATTTCTGCAGAGCTTCTTTAATTGCCACGAGTTCTGATGGAGGGCTCACTATTTCAAAGCTGTCGCCGATGTCATTAACATCCTCAACACCAGCATCAAGTACCGCATTGAGAATCACATCTTCAGTCAATATTCTTTTGCCATCAACTTTCTTTACAATCACAACGCCTTTTCGATCGAATAAATATCCCACTGAACCAGGATCAGCCATAGTTCCGCCGTTTCGAGTAACGGCCACCCGAACTTCTGACGCTGCGCGATTTCGATTATCAGATAAACATTCAATCAATATCGCAACGCCACCCGGTCCATACCCTTCATACATGATCGTTTCCCAATTCGAACCACCAGATTCTGCTCCAGAGGCTCTCTTTAGCGCGCGCTCAATATTGTCGCTTGGAACTGAGTTTCTCTTCGCTTTTGTGATTGCATCGTAAAGAGTTGGATTTGCATCTGGGTCCGCGCCACCATTGCGGGCAGAGACCTCTATTGCCTTTATGTACTTAGCAAAAGCTTTAGAACGCTTGGAATCGATCAACGCCTTTTTTCGCTTGATCGTCGCCCATTTGGAATGTCCTGACATTAAGAATTCACCTTGATGCTTTGGTTAACGATTTGTTCGACAAAATACTTATGAATTCTGTTATCGCCAGTCAACTCAGGGTGAAATGATGTCGCAAGAATATTCCGAGATTTCACGGCAACTGGATGTCCAGAAGTCTCAGCTAAAACTTCAACATCCTTTCCAACCTTTTCAATCCAAGGCGCGCGAATAAAGATTGCTGGAAAACTTGGACCAGAAATACCTTTTACAGTTAATTCCGCCTCAAAAGAATCAACTTGTCTTCCAAATGCATTCCTGCGAGAAACTACATCTAGGCCTCCAAAACTCTCTTGACCTTCGATAGCATCTTCAACTTTATTTGAAAGCAATATCAAGCCTGCGCATGATCCATAGACAGGCATACCTTCATCAATTCGATTCTTGATAATCTCAAATAAATTAAAAGCTCTCGCTAACTTACTAATAGTCGTTGATTCGCCACCTGGAATTACTAGAGCATCTATCTCTTCAATATCGGCAGCATGTTTTACTGGAAAAGCTGAAACGCCACATTCGTGGAGCGCAACGATGTGTTCTCGAACATCACCTTGGAGCGCCAGGACTCCAACCTTCACGTTCCTTACCAGCCTCGTTCTGCAAGTCGATGTGGGACTGGAATATCTGAAACATTAATTCCAACCATTGCCTCACCTAATCCGCGTGACTGCTCAGCAACAACTTTCGGATCGCTGTAATAGGTTGTAGCTTTGACGATCGCGGCTGCTCGTTTTGCAGGATCGCCTGATTTAAATATGCCTGAACCAACAAAGACACCATCTGCTCCAAGTTGCATCATCATGGCAGCGTCAGCTGGGGTCGCAATTCCTCCGGCCGTGAAAAGTACAACTGGTAATTTCCCAAGTTCAGCAACTTCCTTAACTAGATCGAAAGGTGCCTGCAATTCTTTAGCTGCAACATAAAGTTCATCTTCGCGCATCGATTGAAGACGACGAATCTCTCCAGAAATCGATCGCATATGTGTTGTTGCATTTGAAACATCTCCGGTACCGGCTTCACCTTTTGACCGAATCATCGCCGCGCCTTCATTTATGCGACGTAGAGCTTCTCCTAAATTTGTTGCGCCGCAGACAAAAGGAACTGTGAAATTCCATTTATCAATATGGTGCGTGTAATCGGCAGGAGTTAATACTTCGGATTCATCAATGTAATCGACGCCAATAGCTTGCAGAATTTGGGCCTCAACAAAATGACCAATTCGCGCCTTTGCCATAACAGGAATGGATACTGCTTTTTGAATCGCTTCGATCATTCCCGGATCAGACATACGCGCTACGCCACCTTGGGCTCTGATATCTGCAGGAACGCGTTCTAACGCCATGACGGCAACGGCACCAGAGTCTTCAGCGATCTTCGCCTGAGTAACATCGACGACATCCATAATGACGCCGCCTTTAAGCATCTCGGCCATACCTCGTTTTACGCGAGCGGTACCCGTAATCTGTTTTTCGGACATGCGTGAATTGTACTTAACAATATGAAAGGTGCGAATTTTGGGATTTTGAGCTCTTTTTATGCGAGGGCTACTTCGCGACAGCGGATGGAAAGGTAAATGTTGGTTCTTTATCGGTCAGAAAGATCCAAACCTGGCCATCGGCAAAGAAGGCTTCAGTTTCATCAAGCAAGGTCCACCTCGTTGGTGAATCAGCAGTGGGCCTAGACCAAATCAACTCCGTAACCGTGCCATCTCTCAACATAAATGCTTTTCCAGATCCAACAACATCATTCTTTGGAGTAACGCCGCCAAACTTATCTCCATATTCAGATGGATAAATATTAATTTTTTGAATAATCATCATATTGCTGCCGAGTTGAGTTCCTTCTGCTCCAAAATTCGGTTTGCCATCGAATGTCAGCAAAAATTTTGATTCAATTTCATCCCATTTCATCTCATAGCTTGCATTTGGCCACTCAACCCGCGCCTTAGTAACTGGCTTTGCGAGCTCTGATAATTCACCATGTCGCCAGCCAATTGATTTAACATTCTCGACATCTATCGCTTTTGGTAACAACTCATTAATTTTAACCATCATGGCATATGGTTGTTTTCTATTCGGATCTGTTATGTAAATACTTGGAGGATTTCGCTCAGCACTCAAATTAACTATATTTGCACCTTCTATAACTGGCCGAAGTTTGCTCTGCGCTCCGCTATACATAAATCCCACTCTGCCAAATTGAGCCAAGATATCGATATCAGAAATACGAGCTGATCGAACAGGTCCTACAAGTTCTGGATATTTATCAGTATAAATTGCCATAACTCTTGTTAGCCCAGCTTCGACTTGGGTCACATAAATTACATCTGCGTCGATTAAACCTTCTTGCGGGTGAGAGAAGCTGGTGTCATCGATTTTCACTGCAATAACCTTGCCGTTATCTCCGACGTTATTTGTAAGCACATTTCGTTCTGGCTCTGGCTCAGAGCTAAGGAACGGGACAGTTCCCGAACAGGAAGTGAAGGTTAAGAGAGCAAGGATGCTCAGTGCGGCGTAAATATATTTCTTAAATGACATCATCTTCAAAAGGATAGATGACAGGTAGTGGAGCGCTCCCAGCTAATCGGAAGATGCGATATCTAAGTTTTGACCTTCGATTCCTCGTAGAAGTAACCGCTTCTCGATGTATGGCAATTGCAATCCTCACGCGCTCTGTTACCGAATCAAGTTCATCGAATATCTCACGGTGCAAATGCGGAATATCGCTCTCATCACGGAGCAATTTCAGAGCTTCAGAGAGACTGCTTTCAGCTTCGCTGCGCTCCGAAATATCGGCCTCTCTCGCTTGGTGTGCCGCCACTGTAAGTATCAGATTCGATGCCGGATCAATCTCTGTAAAGTGAGCAATCTCCAGAGCAATCGCTGCTCGCCGCTGGAGGATTGAATCCAAATTTGCCCATGATGTTTCAACTCTATGGTGCAATCGATCCAAACGGTTTGCTGCAATAGCTAAGTACCAGATGAAGACGAGGGCGCCGGCGACAAGTAAAAAGATTTCTAACATTAGCTCTCTTCTCTATTTAAAAATTTGAGCCAGCCTCGTTGCTCAGATCCAACACTTACTTTCTCTCCAGAGCCAATCGCATGAAGGTAAACATTCATAATCTCTGGACCTACTGTCTCCCAATCAAATCTGGTCGCGCCAGATTCTGCATTATGGGAGAGTTTCTTTCGCATCTCTTCATCGTGCGCCAAAGCTATTACCGCCCTAGACAAATCCTTACTATCCCCGTTTTCAAAGATTGCACCGTTTCTCCCATCATTTAGCACTTGGACAAAAGCTGGAAGGTTACTTGCAACTATCGGAGTTCCACTTGCCATAGCTTCGGCAAGAATTATTCCGAAAGACTCGCCGCCGGTGTTGGGTGCAACATAAACACTCACCGATTTAAAGAAAGAAGCCTTTTCTTCATCGGTTAATCTACCGAGAAATTCAATTCTATTTCTAAGATTTGGTGAAACTGATTGCATAACTTCCAGTCCCTCTCCTGGGCCAGCAATCAACAATCTTGCATTTGGTTCAGCTCGGACAATATCGGGCAGCGCATCTAAGAGAATCTTCAAACCTTTTCTAGGTTCACCAAACCGTCCAATAAAACCAATTGTGAAATCTCGGTGCCACGACGAGCTTGGTAGTGCGGAACGAAAAAAGTTCGCCTCAATGCCATTTGGGATAACTAAGGCATCGGTTTCAAGATGCGTCGTCAATGTCTCTCTAGCAACCTCGCTAACCGCGATTCTGGCACGTAATTTTTCGATAATTGGTTCAAGTAAAGGGGTTATTGCAAAGGCAACTTTCTGTTTTGGAGCTGCGGCATGAAAAGTTCCCACCATTGGTCCCTCGCCGATCGCGCACGCGAGTAGAGAGAGTGAAGGAATCGCTGGCTCGTGCAGATGTAATACATCAAAATCATTCTTCGAGATCCATTGTCGAACTCGAGATGCAGCAAGCGGTCCAAAAAGTACCCGAGCTACCGCACCGTTATATGGAATCGCTACCGGTTTTCCGGCAGAAACCACAAAATCATCACTTACATTTTCATTAGAAACAGCCGGAGCTAATACTGAGACTTCGTGGCCTTTGCTTAAAAAGAAATTTGCTAAGTCTCTGATATGCGCTTGAACTCCACCTGGAATATCCCATGCGTAAGGTGAAACCATTCCTATTTTCACGTCCGCACCTGAAAATCCTCATCAATGAATATCCGCTGTTGCATATGCCATGAAGTCGCTGCTCTAGAAATATCCCTTTCAAATTGACTAGCAATCTCTTGGGTTAATCGAGAAACTTCAGAACTTTCAGACTTTCTCTTATCTGCCTTAAATGGACCACTGAAATCTATTTGAATTCCATTTTTCGTGTAGGAAACATAAGCAGTAATCAGTACTGCATTCGTTCTATACGCCAGCAAAGCTGGTCCTGCCGGCATCCGTGCTTTGCCGTTGAAAAAATTCACCGTAACTCCTGATTTACTCAAGTCTCTATCGGCGACCAGGGCAACCAATGCACCTTTCTTTAATCTGGATTCCAATTCATTAAGAACCTGAGAATTAAGATCTAAAACACTCATACCCATAGATTCTCGATGCTTCAAAAACTTTCGAAATAGTCGTTCTGGTTTTAAGTGTTCAGCGACTGTGTTCACCTGAATGCCCTTAGAGCAAAAATAGAGGCCAGCGTGATCCCAATTCCCTGCGTGAGGAAGTGCAACAATTACTCCGTTGCCAGAAGCAAAACCATCTAAAAGAAGTTCTTCCTTCTTTGTTGCAACTGATTTGGAAATTTCTTCGCTTTCCCAATCAGATATTCTAAAGGTGTCGCACCAATATCTCATCGCGTTGCGTAACCCCTCTTGAACTTTATCTTCAATAACTTCTAAGTTATCAGCGGGATAAACGTGTTGATAGTTTTTCCTTAGGTATTGAACTCTTTTTCGATTACGACGATAAGCAATGCCAGCAATAAAATCAAAAAGCTGGTATGCCAATCGTTTCGGAAGTTTTCTGACAATAAGCCATAGCGTCGAGTACATAAAATAGTTCAAATTTGCTATCAACGAACTCATCCTTTGTATACAATCCTCATCCTCAGGTAGATTGTATGAATGCCTAAAAGCAAAAGTACTGGCAATGCAAAGACGAATGCGTTCTCAAAACCCAGACCATACAATCCAGTGGCAACCAATATGAGTATTAATCTCTCCGTTCGTTCTGCATAACCGACGCCGCATTCAAATCCAAGGCTCTCGGCACGAGCTCTTATGTAAGGAATGAGGGCAGAAATCAGAAGTGCGGCGAGAACTAAATTTGCTTCGAATTCTCTTCTTTCTTTAAGTCCAAAGTAGATTCCCAAAAGTATCGCGGCATCACTAAACCTATCGAGCGTTGAATCTAGAAGTGCTCCCCACTTAGTTCCTGATGATTGAGAAATTCTCGCCATAGTTCCATCTAAAAGATCGCTCAAGACAAAGAGTGTCACGAAAATGGTTCCAAGAAAAAATGATCCACTAGTGAAGAAATAGAGTGAGGAGGCAATGACGCCAACTGCGCCAATAACGGTAACGCTGTTGGCGGTAAACCCAATGTTAAGCATTCCTCTACATAGAGGCGTTATAGCTCTAGTTACAGGGGCTCGCAGAATCCTTTGAATCATTGGATACATCGTAGGCTCTAGCCATGAGTAAGGGCGAGAACCTGAGTGAGTTAACAGAGCTTCTCCTTGCCCACCACGAGAACACGGAACCTGTTCATACGTTGCAGGATCTACGCGCAGTCGTTAAGAAACTTCCGATCTCCGAGAAACTTGAGGACTTAAGTAGACAGAGTGGTGAGACTCAAATTTTTGCGCTTCTAGTAGATGCGCGCTCTGGTATCTCAAAGGCGATGATTAGCGCTTGGCAATACTTCCAGGAGCGACAGTTTCCACGAGTGATGATTGTTCAAGGAATTGAGTTTTCCGAGTCGGATTTCGATGACATTGTGCTGATTGGCAATCGTGTATTGGAGCAGTTTGCAACCCCTTATTTGGTGCTTCATGATGACTTAGGAGTTCCTACTGCTCTGATTTCACTGGAAGATAATCTTGTACATGATTACTCGGGCAAAGAATTGAATAAATTTTCAGCAGATATGGACCTAGTTGACTTAGTTAGCGATTTCCAAGATGAATACCTACAGATATATAAAGAAATGGGAGATGACGGTTTTTTCCAGGGAATATTTGCCATTGCAATTCCAATCGGAAGTACAAAACCATTTGGTATCGCCGAATTGAACTCTATTATTGAATCTCTCGCCAAGCGATAGCGATTTCTTCTCTACTTTCCGAGAGCAACTTTGGCAAAACTTTTGTCTGTCCAATCAACGGCATGAAATTTGCATCACCACTCCATCGTGGGATCACATGTTGGTGAATATGTGCCGCAACGCCAGCCCCCGAAATAGCTCCTTGGTTCATTCCAAGGTTGAAACCTTCAGCATTGGAAACCTTGCGCAGTACATTCATTCCTTGACTACTTAAATCAGATATTTCATTTCGTTCAATCTGCGTCAATTCAGTTAAATCTGCTACGTGCCTATAGGAACATACCAAAAGATGACCGGGGTTATATGGGTAGAGATTCAATACGACATATGCAGTATCACCTCGATGAACTACAAGTCCCTTTTCATCATCCTGCTTAGGAATTTCACAGAACGGGCAACTGGATTCACCATTCTTGTCGGGTCGATTTTCGCCTTTGAGGTATGCCATGCGATGTGGCGCCCATAACCTCGACCAGCGGTCAGGAATTCCAACTCCGCTTTCCATCAAACTTGCTTTCTGCTTTCTACTGCTTCCCTAATCTCCTTTATGGCATCAGAGAGGGCCACACCGTTTTTCTGTTCACCGTTTCTATATCTAAATGAAACCGCACCGTTCTTCTGATCTTCTTCGCCCGCGATCAACATAAAAGGAATTTTCTCTGCTTGCGCATTTCGAATCTTCTTCTGCATTCGATCGTCAGAGCTATCTATCTCGGCTCTAATTCCATTGCTCTTCAACTCTCTTATTACTCCATCAAGATATGGAGTAAATGCTTCTGCTACGGGTATGCCTCTTACTTGAACTGGTGCAAGCCAAGGTGGAAAAGCTCCCGCATAGTGCTCTGTTAGGACTCCAAAGAATCTTTCAATAGATCCAAATAGGGCGCGGTGAATCATCACCGGACGCTGTCTTGTTCCATCTGAAGCTTGATATTCCAATTCAAATCTCTGTGGTAATTGAAAATCAACTTGAATCGTAGACATTTGCCAGGTTCTACCAATTGCATCTTTAGTCTGAACCGAAATTTTGGGCCCATAAAATGCAGCTCCACCTTCATCTAAAACAAGTTCCAGATTTTGCTTTTCAGCTGCTGTACGAAGAATCTCGGTTGCACGATTCCAGTCTTCATCGGAACCGACAAATTTCTCACTATTCTTAGTAGACAATTCCAAATAGAAATCTGTTAAACCATAATCGCGAAGTAGGTTCAATACGAACGTTAACAGTTGATCCAACTCTTCTGGCATCTGTTCTGGGGTGCAATAGATATGGGCATCGTCCTGAGTAAACCCTCGTGCACGAGTAATCCCATGAACTACTCCAGATTTTTCATAGCGATAAACAGTTCCAAATTCAAAAAGCCGTAACGGGAGTTCTCGATAGGAACGACCTCGAGAAGAATAAATAAGGTTATGGAATGGACAGTTCATAGGCTTCATGTAGTACTTCTGTCCAGCTCGCTTTAATGTGCCATCTCCGTGCAACTCTTCATCCATGACCATGGGTGGATACATACCTTCTGAGTACCAATCCAAATGGCCCGATTTTTCAAATAACGCTGACTTAGTTAGATGTGGCGAATAAACAAACTCGTAACCTTCCTCTACGTGTCTGCGGCGTGAGTACTCCTCCATCGCCATTCGAACAATTCCACCTTTGGGATGAAAGACAGCTAAACCAGAACCGATCTCCTCCGGGAAAGAGAAAAGATCTAATTCAGCGCCAAGCTTTCTGTGATCCCGCTTTTCAGCCTCTGCAAGAAAATCCAAATAACTATTGAGGGCCTCCGACGATTGCCAAGCAGTGCCGTAAATACGTTGCAGCATTGGGTTCTTCTCAGAACCGCGCCAATATGCACCGGCACTTCTCATCAATTTAAATGCAGGTATGTATTTTGTTGATGGTAGATGTGGTCCACGGCAAAGATCACTCCAGACTGGTTCTCCGTCCCTGCCGAGATTGTCATAGATTGTTAACTCGCCGGATCCGACTTCAGCGCTAGCGCCTTCTGCAATCTCTGATCCCTTTAATTTAATTAGTTCACATTTGTACGGTTCATCTTTTAGTTCGACGAGCGCGTCAACATCAGTTGTGACGCGTCTTCTAAATCGCTGCCCATCTTTAATAATCTTTCGCATGCTGGATTCAAGTTTTTCTAAATCCTCTGGCGTGAAGGGGCTCTTAGGATCGAAATCGTAATAAAAACCATCCTTGATTGGGGGTCCGATTCCTAATCTGGTTTGTGAAAAGAGCCCTTGAACAGCTTGTGCTAAAACGTGAGCTGTTGAATGTCTAAGAATTGATAGGCCATCGGTTGAATCAATTGAAATGGTTTCAACTTTGTCACCTTCGCTTACATCGCTCCAAAGATCACGTAATTCGCCATTTATCTTGCAGGCAATAATCGCATTTTCGCTGGGCTTAATCCGATCTGGATAAATTTCTTCGCAAATCTGAGTTACCTTCTTGCCGGCTGTAACGGTTTGCGAAGCTCCATCAAGTATTAACGAGATGGATTTTGCTGAATCGTTACTCACTCGGCGAGGTTACCAAAGAGAGTTATGCGTGGAAGATAAGCAGATAAAGAATTCCGAGCAGGGCGCCCCCTGCTATGAATAGGTATTTCACCCAAAGTGGAATTCCGAATTTCTCTGAAGTTGCTTGAGCAAATGACTTAGTACGACGTATCGCGCTGGCGGCCCATGCATATTCGGTAGCTAAAATTCCAAGACCAGCTAGCAGAACTAGCAAGCCTGGACCAGGAGCGAAGAGAAATACAGTTCCCAAAATGGTTATGGCGCCACCAACAATCCCAATGAAAATACGCCAGATCAAAGTGCCGTAGGGGCTTCCTTTAATTTGATCACGGATCTTCATAAGGCAAGGTTACCCAATATCCAGGCATGAAACTCAATCTGTAAACGCTCTAAGGAATGTGAATGTGGAAAGACTTTTCCGTTAACTTCCTGAATTTTCTCAATCTCTCGAAGGCTGGAGATCATGGCCAAGGCTTCAACTTTCTCAAGTTCGCTCGCAAGCAGTAATTTTTCTTGCAAACCAAAATTTTCCATCAAGAGTTGGCGGGTTACACCAGGCAGACAGCCCGTTGCCAATGGTGGGGTGAACCACTCTCCATCACTTAAGTAGATGAGATTACAGGTTGTAGATTCAACAATCTGACCACCATCGCAAATTATCGAATCGTCAAAACCAGCGTTCGTTGCGGCCGCCCGAAGCTGTAGTCGCTCGCGATAATTTGTGCTTTTGTATAGCACTCCTTTAATTGTTCGATGATCGACAATATTTGCCTTTAAGGTATTAGAAATCGGCTTCAATGAGTTATGAGATATCGAAAGGTTGCCGAACCTATCTATCACGATACGAAGATGTCCCGAATCCTGAGGGTGGTTAGCTAGATATTCATTTACTTTGCCTTCAATCTCAACATCTGAAGGCGCGTGAATCTTCAGTTCATTAATCCCCCGATTCATTCGCTCCAGATGCAGCGCAAAACCAAATGGGGCGTTCTGATAGGTACGTAGCGTCTCAAAAACTCCTTCTGCATCTAGCCATGGTTCGTCAATCAATTTCATGGCTCAAACTTTCAACTAAAGAGATCAATTTTCGAGCTTTAAGTTCAGTCTCTTCCCACTCTGCTTCTGGAGTACTTCCCCAGGTTATACCTGCACCCGTTCCGAATTTGATCTCAGAGCCGATTCGCCAAAATGTTCTAATTCCAACTGCTATTTCTGCACTTCCATCTTCCACCCAGCCAAGAACTCCACAGTAAGGCCCGCGATCGCCTTCATAAGATTTAATCATTTTGATAGCCGAACTCTTTGGTGCACCACTTACCGAACCAGGCGGCATTAGCAGATGTAAAACATCACCAATTGAATAACCTTTAGCAATCTCACCTTCGATATCTGAAACCAAATGAAAAAGACCTGGATGGCTTTCCACATCAAGTAATCGCGGTGTCTTTACGCTTCCTGGTTTGCAAAATTGGCTCAGATCATTTCTCATTAAATCTACAATCATCAGATTTTCAGCTCGATCCTTATCCGGGAAAATCTCGGTTGCCGATGTTCCCTTGATTGGGCTAGTAACGATTCTTGAACCCGTAACCGATAGAAATCTCTCTGGCGAGGCAGAGGCGATTTCAATTCTAGGAATATTCAGATAGGCGGCGTACGGGGCGGGATTTTCGCTAAGAATTCGCTTAAAAAGTTTCATCAGCGAATCACCAGATGTAATCTCGCTAGACAATATCCGACATGCGTTAACTTGATAAAAATCGCCCGCAGCTATTTGATCCCGGATTTGTTCTACGTATTCGCAGTACTCTGATTTCGAAAAACTAGATTGCCATTTGTCGGTTGCAAACTTTGAATCCGTTTCAGGGAAATCTTGCTTGGATACTTCACCAAATCTGGCAAAGGTCCATTCTCCTTCAAAAGTTCCAAGCACCGCCCAAAATCCGGGTTCCTCAAGAGCTGAAAGATCATTACGTATCTCCAAGAGGTTTTCTGCCAGTCGCCCTGACATCCAAAACCGCTCCATACCCGGTGAGGTTACCTTCGCCATCGCAAAGTTGGGGCTCTCGCCTCATTACGATAGATTTTGCCTCCTTCATCGCACTGCGAATGAAAATGCGGACGTAGCGCAGTTGGTAGCGCGGAACCTTGCCAAGGTTCAGGTCGCGGGTTCGACCCCCGTCGTCCGCTCGACGAATTGAGTTTGGAGATAAGAAGAAAAGTTCGAGATTTGGTGGAGTGGCCGAGAGGCGAGGCTCGGGACTGCAAATCCCGCTACACGGGTTCAAATCCCGTCTCCACCTCGAACGGACGATTAGCGCAGCGGTAGCGCACTTCCTTGACATGGAAGGGGTCACTGGTTCGATCCCAGTATCGTCCACAAAATGAA
>CAZCQR010000024.1:10737-12443 GCA_964500885.1 uncultured Clavibacter sp. | reverse complement strand
ATAAATTCATTAATTGAAAAACGCAATAATGGCTCCAGCAACAGTGAGATTAATTGCATCATTTGCTGTCTCAATAATCCAAACTTTTATTGATTCTCCACCAAAGAGTCGATGGGAGAGAGATGCAAAAGCTGCAATACCGACGCCCAATGCAAATCCAACCAGCGCGCCATCCAACATGCCAAAATCTGCTTGGTGCTTTTGGAGGTTTGTAATGATTAATCCAAGAGTCAAAGTCTGTATCAGAATTCCAAGAATTGTTCCCCCAAATAGGATCACAGGTTTGTTCTGCTGGGATGAGAGTTGCCCAGAAGCAATTCCTCTCGCCCGCATCCAAATGGGATAGAAAGTCTTAGGGCCAAACCAAATTGCTCCACTCACGAAAGAAAATAGAAATGCAATTAGGATGCCAAACCAGTTAAGTCCCTCAATTATTTGAATTGTCATAGCCCAACTTTATCAAAGTAAGCATCGCGCATCTTTGCAAGGTCGATTTTCTTCATTTCAAGCATTGCTTTCGTTGCACGTTTTGCTCCCTCGGGGTCATTGCCACCCAAATAATTCATCATCTCCGGTGAAGTTATCTGCCAAGAGACTCCAAATTTATCCTTGAGCCAACCACACTGACTTTCTTGACCACCGTCTTTTGATAGCAGATCCCAATATTTATCTATTTCTTTCTGATCTTTACAAGGAATCTGAAATGAAATTGCTTCGGTATGTGGAAACTGCGGACCACCATTTAGTGCGATGAAGGGACGTCCAAAAACCTTGAAGTTCACAACTATCTCTTCACCTTGTTTGTTGCCAGGTGTTTCAGTCGGAGCCATCCAATTGTCGTCAATGTGGCTATCTGGAAAAATACTTGTGTAAAAAATTGCCGCTTCTCGAGCATTTCCATTAAACCAAAGGCATGTAGTGAGTTCCATGTAAGGAGTGTACTGTTAGAAAATCGAGAATTTACTTCTTGAAACTAATCTTTCGAATTCGCATTTCTTTCTTAATAATAGAAGTGGCCTTTGGTCCGATAGCGTGAATTTGAAGAAAATCGTCTTCTTTCCATTTCTTTAAGTCAGAAAGACCCATTATCTTATTGTCAATCAGCCCTCGTCTAGCGGGTGCAGCTATTCCTAACGCCCGCCAATAACCGTCTAGTTTTTGGTATTTGGTAATGTCCACTTTTCCAGTCTTAATTGGACATTGTGAGATTCGCGCTTGAATCAGTTTCTTTATCAAAGTCTTTGATAATGGCTTATCAATGGGTACATGGATTGCGCTTTTGGTTTTCGAAAAATTCTTCAACTCAGCAGGGAAGAGATTTAGGACAGATCCACTGAATGGGTAGTAACCCACATGATTCTTGGCATTGAGTAATCCGGCAACAATATTTCCATTAATTTTGAAGGCGGGCATTCCGTAACTGATTACCTCTTCAGCATTGGGATACAAGGAAAGTATTGAACTACGCATCGCCAACATAGTTTGTTGATGCGGCAATGGGGCTCTTTTATAGAAAGCAGAAAGTTTTGACTCTCCAGTAGTTCTCACACTGGTAATCTTCTCAATACAAACTGAAGGTTTGCAAATTACTCAAATGGTCGAAGGAGAGATAGTTGAGCAATAACTACCTTGACTTACCTGATAATTTGCCAGTCCCAATTGATGATGGCGCAGCACAGCATTTAGTAGGGATGAAATTTCCTGAT
>CAZCQR010000024.1:4342-10637 GCA_964500885.1 uncultured Clavibacter sp. | reverse complement strand
AAAAATTCAAGAGGTTCACTATCCAGTGTTTCCGAGCAATAAAGATGTGGACTGGGTAATAGAGAGGATAAAAAGTTGAAATTCATAGTATTTGTCATTGATAAACTCGAAAATCCCGGTACTGAATATGAGATGAACGAGATAACTAGATTCAATAACAAATTACGTGCAAACAATAATTGGGTTATGGCCGCAGGCATAAGTATGGCGCCAGAGGCAAAATTAATTGATTTCTCATTAGATAAATCTGTGATCAAAGAAGGGTCTCTAATTTCGGGAGAATTAAATTACAGTGGCTTCTGGATAATATCTGCAGAAAACGTGGATGATGCGATATCGATTACTAAAGAAGCTTCTAAAGCCTGTAACCGCGCTGTAGAGATACGCCCGTTTCTAAATTAAATTCAATTAGTTCTTGGAATTAATGTTATGAGATTAAAGACTTTTCAGATGAAGCTAATCTAAATCCAACACTACGTACAACATCAATAACGTCAGGTCCACCGTTTCGCTTGATCTTCATGCGTAATTGGCTGGCGTAGTTTTCGACTGAACTGCCGGCTGCACTTCTTAATGCAGAGACAGCTGTGAGCACTTGTTCTTTTGAGAAGATTCGCTGGGGACTTTCCATCAGTAGTTGAAGAAACCGATACTCAGAATTAGTAAGAAGAATTTCACGTTCACCAATCTTAAACAGATGTTGTGCCACATCAAGAGAAATATTCTCCCAAGTCAAAATAGTTTGTCTTGGAGCGCGTTGACTTTCACCACGCTTCAATTGTTGGGTAACTCGAGAGGTTAATATTCGTGGCTCAATTGGTTTAGTAATGTAATCATCCGCACCTGCACCAAGAGCAAGTTCTTCATCTACTACCTCATCTCGTTTTGTAATCATGAGAATAGGCACCGTTGATTCTGCACGAATTTGCCGGCATATCTCTAAACTTTCTAAAGGCGCATGACCTAAGTGAATTAATACCAAACTGTAGTCTCTCATGGAGAAATTTTCTCGAGCTTCATTTGCCGAGGAGAGGTCGTAAACAACAAATCCCATCACTTCAAGTTGAAGTTTTATGGTGAGTCGATCTTCAGAATTATCTTCGATTAATAGAGCATTCGGCTTTGTTTCTAAAGTCTCCACCTTTTGCCTCCATATCTGAGGGCGTGAGCATACATGAATAATAACTTTGTCTTGTTTTGCGAGAGTCATTCAAAGTTTCTTGCACATATAGGCGTATCTTCAATAAAAGTTCTAGTTCTGAAGAGGTGAGCCTTTCATGTTATCTAAATTGAGATCTATTTGTGAGGCGATTGAATTCGGAGCAGAACCAGATGAAGTTCTCAAGGTGATAGCTATGCAAATTACGCACTCAAGTAAAGGAGGCAGATTTCTAATTGGAGAATGGTTCGGCAAATCAAGTGGTAGGACAATACTTAATACTGGATTTGCAGAAGTCGATTCAAACATATATGTGGCTAATTTCTTGCCATGTATTTTAGAATCTCAGTTAGAGAGCTTAATAGAGATTGATCACAATTTAGAATACCAGGAAAAATTCAAGAAAGTATTTGGTTTTGAAGATTCATCAAGTTTCAAAAATACTTTAATTTATTATTCTGAAGACTTAAATCGAGTACTAGTATTTTCAAATCCTTCAAAACAAATTTCCCGTAATCGGAGAGACTTCCAGGATATCTTGAAGGTACTTTTAATACTTTACGGAATTTCGTTTAGAAGACCGAAACCTAAAAGTGCTGGCCTCGATAAAAAGCGGACGTCAACCAAGGGGAACCCACTATCAGAGCGGCAAAAACTAATTCTTGATTTAATAAGCGTCGGTCGCACAAATCCAGAAATTGCTGATGTATTGGGTTATTCCGAATCACTAATCCGACAGGAGACTGTCACCATTTATCGAAAATTGGGCGTGGCCGGCCGCAAAGAAATAGAGATTTCGAAGTAATACAATCGGCCTCTCAGAGAAGGTAAGGAGCGAGGCAATGGATCTGCGAACGTTTATGTATTGTTTAATCGCATTTACAGTACTCGCAGGTTTTCGTGCCTGGCAAAAAATGGGTAAGGCTTATTTAAACCCTGATGCTAAGACTCGAAATCATCGACGTGGCGAAGATGAATTCTTCCGCTGGCTCACTCTAATTGCTGCCATTGTAGTAATCGTTTTTGCTTGGTATGCATGATTTACAATGTCATATCTAATTTTGATGAAGCTCTTGATTTCTTAATTGATAAACCTGAACATTTTCAGCTTGTCAAGACCTGGATCCCTGAAGCAAAATTTATTGAACTCTTACATGATGAAAATGGCATTTCGATAAGTCGAGAGGATGAAGGCATTTTTTCCTTCGCCTTGGGAAGCAAGGCTCCACTAAGAGATAATTGGGAGAGGATTAGTTTTGAGCGTAAGTCACTTTGGATAGCTAATCGTGAATTTAGGGAGCAGTCTGATTGGGAGGCTCATTGCCTTCATCATGAAGGAATCGCTGTATCACAATTATCTGAAATTAGAAGTGATTTAGAAATTGGCGAATTCATGAGAGCAAACGCACCTGATCTTTCTGTATTTCCTGGGAACAAAGAGATTGTTCACTGGAGCACTCTTGTCGGCGAAGGAGATCAACTTCTTGGCGTTGCCGCAATCTGTAAATGGGAATCGGGTCAACATGTAATAGCTTCTGTTGCGACTGATAAAAATTTCAGGGGACAAGGACTTGGATCTAATCTCATTGCTGTCATTAAGAACGATCTGGTTAACCTGGGTATAAGTGAGGTCTGCCTTGGAGTTCAAAGCAATAACGAACCTGCAAAGAGGCTTTATGCTCGTACTGGATTCGAAAAACTCTTTGATTTTAGGTCTGTTAAGAACTTTAGAAATTAACTTGAAATTCACTTTCATTGGTCTAGTTGGCTTAATCGAAGAGGGTATTTTTTCGTCATGAAAAGAATCAGCGCAGAATACCTAGGGACTCTTCTTATCACCATGGCTGTAATAGGTTCTGGAATCATGGCTAGTTTTCTTACTAAAGATGTGTTGTTGCAACTTCTAGTAAATATGTTTAGTACGGTTGCTGCCATTTATGTTGTAATAGTTATTTTTATTTCAAAAAGTGGCGCAAATTTCAATCCTCTAGTTTCAATTCTCAAATGGATGGATGGAAAACTTAATCGTAGAGAAGTCCTGCAGGACCTTGGAGCTCAGATTCTTGGAGCATTCAGCGGTGCGCTTCTCGTAGCGGTGATTTTCGAAAGAGATTTATTAGAGATATCTACCTTTGCACGTCATGGATTTGGAACTTTTGTGGCTGAAATCATTGCAAGCGCCGGACTGTTAATTGTTGCTTTGATTCGAATTGATTCAAGTAAGTCTCATAAGAGAGCTGTATTAGTTTCAACCTGGATTGGCGGCGCGTACTTCTTTACTTCTTCTACTTCGTTTGCAAATCCAGCAGTTACCTTTGGCAGAATTTTCACTGATAGTTTTTCTGGAATTTCGCCAATTTCTTTCTTCGCATTTCTTGCAGCACAAGTAATCGGCGCGCTCTTAGCCTTTATTGCGATTCGAACTTTGGAGGATTAATGAAAAGAGTCTTGTTTGTCTGTGTACATAATGCCGGCAGATCTCAAATGGCAGCTGGATTTATGGAAAAGCTTGGTGGGGGAAAGATCGAAGTTCTATCTGCCGGAAGCGCACCAAAAGATTCGATTAATCCTGTGGCAGTCGAAGCCATGGCAGAAAAAGGCATCGATATAGCAAATCGAAAGCCAAAGATATTGAGCACGGAAGCTGTTCAAGCCAGTGATGTGGTCATCACAATGGGATGTGGCGATACCTGCCCATTCTTTCCGGGTAAGCGATATGAAGATTGGGTTCTAGATGATCCTGCAGGAAAGCCAATTGAGAAAGTTAGGGTTATAAGAGATGAGATTGAGAAAAGAGTTCAAACTTTAGTAACTGAGTTATTAGCTTAAATTTTTCTCTGCCCATACCAATATGGCATCGTAATGAAACTTGCCTAGGCCAGTCGCAACATCTTCATATGCATCTCTATATGGAGACGGAAGAATGTAGGACATCGCTAAGGATTTATAAGCTTCTTTTGTTGGAGTCCAGAATTGAAGGCAAAAATCATAGTGCTCTTTAACTAGCAGTTGCACGGCATCAGATTCTGGGGTTAATCCTTCAGACATCGCTTTTGCAAATCTTTCGGTAAGACCACCAAATTGCTCCGTAAATTTCCGATTCTCCTCTTTCGAATACTGCTGGTTGTACATGGAGGAGTGATGCGCAAAGCGATCAGTCATAGATATATTGTAAAGGGCGTTAGGATTGAAGCATGAAAGCTTCGCAAGCCGCCCAAAATCAACTTCTTGCGTTGCAGCAGATTGATTCTGACATCATTCAACTTGAGCACCGAATAAAAAATCTACCTTTGGCGGCTCAGCTGGATAAAGCGACACAGTCTCTAATTAGTTCGAAGAATTTATTAATTGCCGCAGAAACTGAGAAAAGCGACATTAAACATGAACTATCTAGGTCCGAAGTTGATGTGGAGCAAGTGGTTTCACGGATTGAAAAAGATGAAAAACGATTGGCTGCGGGTACGGGTTCGCCTAAAGAATTAGAGCAGATACAACATGAATTATCTTCACTTGCGAAACGCAGAAGCGAACTGGAAGAAGTTGAATTGGAAATTCTGGTTCGCATAGAGGGGATAGACGAGCGAATTAAATCTCTTGCCGCTGAGGTTTCTGATTGGGAGTCCGAAGTTTCAAAGTTAAAAGCGCAATTAGATTCGGAAATTAATGAATTGAATTCCGCCAAGACTAGAGATATCGAGGCCCGAACGGAGTTAGCGAAATCGATTGATGCAGAATTGTTGCAACTTTACGAAAAGATTCGTTCAGCTTCAGATGGGGTAGGAGCAGCTCGATTAGCAGGGGATAAATGCGAAGGCTGTCACCTAACTATGAACTCAGCCGAAGTAACTCGAATCAAGAGTCTGCCAGATGATGAACTGGTGCGTTGCGAGGAATGTCGAAGAATTTTGATTAGAGTTAAATAGTGGCACGAAGCTTAACTTTATTTGCTGACGGTGGTTCTCGCGGTAATCCAGGCGAAGCTGCCTACGGCGCCGTTGTATTGGAAGAGTCAAAAGTATTAATCGAACTTTCAGATCGACTTGGCGTTACAACGAATAACGTAGCCGAATACAGCGGTTTAATAGCTGGCCTCAGAGCAATTCACGAGCTGGATAACCATGCGCACGTTATGGTCAAGATGGATTCGAAATTAATCGTCGAGCAGATGAGCGGAAACTGGAAGATAAAAAATCCAGAGATGAAACGGTTAGCGCTAGAAGCTCGCTCCGCACACCCAATGCATCTGGTTCGCTACGAATGGATCCCGAGAGATCTAAATACACATGCAGATCGACTTGTTAATGAAGCACTCGATGGAATCATTCCAAACACAGATGGCCCGCTACGAAGGAATTACTTAACTGAGCGGTTAATCTCAACTGAAGTCCCTACGATGATTTATTTGGTAAGACATGGTGAAACGCCGCTGACGCCGATGCGTAAGTTTTCCGGTGTTGGACCGCTAAATCCAGAACTAACGGAGAAGGGAAGGCGCGAAGCGGAATTAGTTGCCGCAGAAATCAAGAAAATTGCACCCGATGTTCTTATTTCATCGCCACTTCGCAGAACTAAAGAGACTGCAGAAATCATTAGTAATGTAACTGGATTAGAAATTGAATTTGATGAGATCTGGCGCGAATGCGACTTTGGAGTATGGGATGGAATGTCGATCGCAGAAGTAAAAGAAGAATATCCAGCGGATTATGCGATGTGGGTTTCCACTTCATCATTTGCGCCACCGGGTGGAGAATCGTATGAGTCTGCGATGGCAAGATCAGTTCAAGGTTTACTTTCCATAGCCGCTGATTATCCGCAGAAGAAAGTTTGCGTTGTTACTCATAACGGCATGATTAAGACTGCACTAGCTGCAGCGATAAAAGCAGAACCCAGCGCAATTTTTAATCTCGATGTCTCACCTGCAAGTATTTCGTCAATTTCGATTTGGGAATCAGATGGATTAATGGCGATTCGTTCCACAAATGAACGTGGCCATTTACGTTAATTTCCTGGACTTACCGTAGACATATTGAAATCAGAAATAGTTAGCGCTGGCATGTGAAGATGGGTTGCGTACTCGGCCCATTCTCTTGGCTGTGTCCACTCGCTAGTGCTTGCTGATTTAATTCTAGAAAGAGC